>JAHIVS010000388.1 GCA_018816605.1 Pseudomonadota bacterium | reverse complement strand
TGGTAACACGCCTTGTGACATACTTTGTTTCACCTCGTTGATGATAGGTTTTTGGTCGCACAAATACTCTATCTGCTTGATCCATCAAGCGCAACGAGGTTTTTTATTTTTTTGATGGCGGATTGGGGACAGCTTTCGGAATTGACAAATTTTACATGGGGTCAGGCTTTCTTTATTGCCTTTTTTTTGTCTGATGCTGAACTATTATTGATAAAAGGCGCCATAAAAAACGCCTGACCCGTTTCTTTAAAGCCGAAGTCCGAAAGTTGAGATAAGAATAGACTACCAGAGAACCGGAACCCTGACCTGGTTGCCCGCCTTGTTTTTAAACAAGAGAAATTTATTCTCCCTGCCAAACCGATACAAATCCCGGGTGACCCGGACATCCTGGGTGCAATAGTCAATGATTTTTTCCACCTGGCCCTGCTTCCACCATTCAAGGGCTGCAAGGCCGTCCGCACTTTTTTTGCAGCCAAGGGTCTGGTGGGCAAGGTGATCCAGGGAAAGCCGATAGCCCAGTATTTCATGGACCTTCATAAGCAAATCCAGAGTCGGCAGGCCGTAAAAATCAAAGGCAGAAAGCCCGGACAACACCTTATAATCAAAGGCGATGATGTTAAAGCCGATCACCAGATCCAGCAGTTTCAGGTGGTTACACAGGGCCTGGATATCCTCCTGATAAAAGGTGTGGAATTCATCTGATTTGGAGTCATAGAGTACGGCGATACTGACCCCCATGCGCTCGGCCCTGTTCCACCCACCGACTTCCAGGGCCGACCTCCGGGTTTCAATGTCCAGGACACCATATCGTAAATCCGGATTAAGGCAGGGGGAAATATCAAGGGGTTCTGAATCTTCTGTCCCGGCAGGCCATGGAAGATCCGAAGGGGACAAAGGCTTTGGGCAAAAAGAGGGGATACCCTGGTCTTGAAGCATCAATTCAAGTATTATTTTTGAAGTAAACTTGTCAATGGGCCGGTTTCCGGACCCGCATTTGGGAGAATGGACACAGGCCGGACACCCGGTGTCGCAGGAACAGGTGGCAATAACATCAAAGGTTCTTTGCAAAAGGATTTGGGCCTTGTCAAAGGCCTGTTTTGACAAACCAAGGCCGCCGGGAATGCCGTCGTAGATAAATACGGCAGCACGGCCGATCTGGGGATGAAAGGGAGTGGAAATTCCCCCAAGATCATTCCGGTCGGTCATTACCAGAAGGGGCATGATACCGATGGCCGCATGCTCCATGGCATGGATTCCCCCCATGAAATGCAGTTGCCCGGACTCAATTTCATCCCGTATCCGATCCGGTATTTCAATCCAGATTCCCTGGGTTTCAAATTCAAGCTTTGGAAGGTCCAGGGGCAGAATGCCAATGGATTTTTGGGTGGTCACAAGTTTCCGGTCATAGCCGGTCACCTGCTCTGTAATTTTCAAAAGGCCGTATCCCACCTGGGTGCCCCGGATTTTACACAAATCCAATTGTTTGATGATGGTGGTGGCTTTGGCCGATCTTGCCCGGGTATAATAGGGCAGATCTTTTTGAACGGCCGTAACCACACCTTTTTTGTGGTCAAACCGGGTAATCTCATAGGCGTTTCCCTGGTGAAGATAAACCGCACCTTCATGGGTTTCAAAATAGGACCTGTGTTTGTCTATATCCCCAATATTCTGCTGGGTTTCTTCCAGAAAAATGGGGATGGTATTGCCGGTTCCCCTGAGGCTGACCTCCCTGTGGGGAGATTTTCTTGCGCTGTACCAAATACCGCCCTCCCGGCTTCGCAGCAGTATCCCCTTGTGCTCCAGGGCAAGAACGGCTTGCCCGATTTTTGTATCCTCCAAAAAAGGCTCGCCCTGCTTCAGACTCAGCTCAGCCGCAGCACAGGCCAGATGCTGTTTTAAGATAATGGGGTTGTCCGGGTTGATAATGGCGGTTTCCGGTGGCATGCTAAAAAACACATCCGGATGGTTGATAAAATACTGGTCCAGGGCATCTTCATGGGCGATGAGGATCATGGCCGAATCCTTGCCGTCCCTTCCCACCCTGCCTGCCCGCTGCCAGGTGGACATAATGGTTCCCGGGTATCCCACCAGGATGCACAGGTCCAGGTTGCCGATATCAATGCCCAACTCCAGGGCTGATGTGGAAACCACCACCAGCAGTTCTCCGGATGACAGCTTGTTTTCAATCATCCGCCGCTCTTCGGGTAAAAATCCCGCCCGGTAGGCTGCAATCTTTCCGGCAAATGACTTTGCCCGGCGGGAGGCCCAGATGGCAATGAGTTCGGTGATCTTCCTGGACTGGGTATAGACAATGGTGCGAAGATTTCGGTGGATTGCCGAATGGATCAGGGCAATGGCGGTCTGGGAAGCCCCTTCAAGACCCCGCATCAGGAGAACATCCTTTTTTCCCGACGGTGCCCCCTGTTGGTCCACCACCGCCACATCAAGGCCCGTGAGTTTATGGGCAAGGGAAGCCGGATTGGCTATGGTGGCCGAACAAAAAACAAAAACCGGGTCCGATCCGTAGAGATGGCAGATTCTCAGCAGCCTGCGAAATACCCAGGCCATGTTGGATCCCATGACCCCTCGAT
>JAHIVS010000047.1 GCA_018816605.1 Pseudomonadota bacterium | reverse complement strand
GCCGCCTGCGACCACGGCATCTGCCCGACCCACTGGCAAAAAGCCCAGTTCCCCGCTGAATTTCACAAAAAACTCAGTGTGATCCATGACGGGATTAACACCAATTTTTTTATTCCTGCGCCGGACAAGAAACTGGTGCTGCCGGGTCTGGATTTAAGCCAGGCCAAGGAAGTGGTCACCTACACGGCCAGGGGGTTTGAACCCTACCGGGGATTTCCCCAGTTCATTGAATCCATTCCCCATATCCTGGCAAAACGGCCCGACGTCCACATCGTGATTGTGGGGGAGGACCGGGTCTGCTACAGCTCCAAACTGCCGGACGGACAGACCTATAAAAGAAGGATGGCCCAGAAAATCGACCTGGATCCAGATCGCGTCCATTTTGTGGACCCCCTGCCCTATGGAAAATACCTGGAGGTGCTCCAGACGTCCACCGTCCATGTCTACCTCACCGTTCCCTTTGTCCTGTCCTGGTCCCTGCTGGAAGCCATGGCCTGCGGGTGCCTGGTGGTGGCCTCAAACACCCCTCCGGTAAAAGAAGTGATCCAGGACGGGGTAAACGGGGTTCTCACAGAGTTGTTTATGCCTGATAAAATTGCCGAGAAAATCGTGGCCTGTCTGGAATATCCTTCTTTCATGGAAAATATCAAAAAAAATGCCCGGAAAACAATCATAGAACGCTACGGTCTTGACAAGATGCTGGCAGGCCAGATCGAAATCATGAAGCAGATGACCGAGGCTGCCGCCAGAAAACAGCCCGGTCGGTTCGGCTGATAGGCTGAACCGGCCAGGCGCTTGCCCCTGTTCCCTCTGAACAAAGGAATTTAAAAACCCTCTGAATGGATCTGGAAATTTTGATCGGTCATATTGCTGATATCTTCCAGGGAAACACCGGTCAGCTCTGCCAACAAATGGAGTTCGTTAGCGCTATCACCCGTAACATCAACTGTACCGGAATCATTGGTATCCCCTTCCCAGAAATAGACCCTGGCATTCCCATCCGTGAAGGTGGTGCCATTGTTCAGAACAAAATAGGTCCCGTCATCACTGCCATTGCCCTTTGATGCATCAATGGCACCATTAATGGCCAAGTCCACAGAAGCATCCGACCATAAGCCGTCCGCCTGGGCATCATCGATCCCGATGATTTTTAATGCCGTGGGATCCAATGCATCGGGGTTGCCGTCGGAACTGTGGCCAAAAAAATCATCCCAATTGTTATTCTTGGCCGAGAAACCCAACTCCCCTTCATAAAATTTAATCACATCCGCACTGGAATCGAATTCTGAGACCACATCTGCAGATCCTGCGTCTGAGAAACAGAAGATATCCTTGCCAGTCCCGCCATCCAGGATATCCCTCCCGGCACCGCCAAACAGAAAATCATCGTTTTCATCCCCGGAGAGAAAATCGTCTCCATCCCCTCCATAAAGGTCATCATCCTGTTTGCCCCCATAGAGAAAATCATTTCCGTCTCCGCCATAAAGGGTGTCCTTCTGATTGTCTCCATAGAGAAAATCATTTCCGGTATCCCCATGGAGGATATCCTTTCCGGTTCCTCCGGAGAGGGAATCGTTGCCTTCGCCGCCGTAAAGTTCATCGTTTCCGCTTTCCCCAAAAAGGCTGTCATCCCCTGCGTAGCCTTTCAGCGTATCGTTGCCCATGCCCCCGTGGAGAACATCACCGGAATCCCCCTCACCGGTCATAAAATCATCATATGCGTCCACCTTGCCGTCACGGACATTGAGTTCCCAGTATCCAAGCGGACAGGAGGTTCCCTTTTCTCCCGCCAACCCCATCATGCCATCGGGAGAGCCGCTGGGATCAATCTCAAGATAGTGGATGCCGTCCCATGCGCTCACGCCGGCCCTGGCGATTCCGGGAATGTCACCGGTCACCCAGTTGATATCTTCGTACCGGAAAATAATGTCAAAATCGCCATTTCCCATATCTATAAGCTGAAGCTGAAATGCATTGAGATGATCTGTATGATCGTCATAATAGCCCACATCATCCCAGGTGGCCGTAAACGTATGGTTCTGGGCATCAAGGTCATAATAAACCAGATTGCTGCCCGTGGAATTGCCCCCCGGGGTTGGTGATCCTTCCGAATAGGTTTCCGCATCTGCCCAGAAAGGTGCGATCATTACCGGCAAGTCATTGTCCACAGCGCTTAATTCCTTAGGGGTAAAAACGGTTGTCCCGTTTCCGAAAGAGATACTGCCATTGGTGTTCACATAAAGCGCCTTATAAACCGTTCCAAAAAGATTAAGCCCATTGGCAGAGGACGTAGAAAGGATCGAGGAGATATCAATTGCATCGGAATGCGCGTCATCGGTCCGGTCAAGGCTGTTTTCTCCAAACCCGGCGTCGCCGCCAAGATCCTTTGCCAGATAGGTGTAATTGCCCACATCAACGGTGACCATTGCCGTGTCCTGTCCCTCACTGCCGTCGTGCACCGTATAGGTAAAGCTGTCGGTTCCGATAAACCCGGACTGAGGTGCATACATGAGCGTATTTGTAGTTCCATCAATCCAGACTATTCCATTGGACGGCGTCCCTAAGCTCTCGGAAATGCTCAGGTCATCGCCAGTGTCATTGCCCAGAACATCTATGATCACGGGGGTCCCCGGCCGGGTGAATGTAAAATCGTCATTGGCCGCCAGCGCATCGGCCACCGGCGCAATCATAACGGTGACCGTTGCCGTGCTTTCGCCCCCATTGCCGTCACTCACTGTATAGGTAAAAAAATCCTCGCCATTCACATCTGCGTCCGGCGTATAGGTCACGGTATGGGTGCTGAAGGTAACACTTCCCATGCTGCCGTTGGTTACGCCAACAATACTCAGGCTGTTCCCGTCCCTATCCGTATCATTGGCCACCACATCTATCATCACAGGCGTATCTTCATCCGTAATGCCGGTATCATCTGCTGCAACTGGCGCATCGTTTATCGGATTGATCGTTAGGGTTACCTTGGCTGTATCCGTACCTCCATGGCCATCGCTCACCGT
>JAHIVS010000387.1 GCA_018816605.1 Pseudomonadota bacterium | reverse complement strand
CCCGGCATCATCACATCCAGAAGCACCAGGTCCGGCAACGGATTCTGGGCCAGCCGGACCAGGGCGTCTTCTCCCCTGGTTGCGGTCACCACATCCATATTATTTCCCTCCAGATGGTTGGCCACTACCTGAAGGTTGATGGGATCATCATCCACCGCCAGAATCAATGTCCTGCCTCCCGAAGACATCGCCCGGGTGTCCATATGGCCGACAAGGAGATCCGGGTCCGGGAATCTTGACAGGACCTGTTTTTCCAGGCGGCTTCCCTGGGCATGGATTTTGGGTTTTTCCTCAGGCCAGAGGGGAATTGTAAACCAGAAGGTTGATCCGTTCCCCTGCTGGGATTCCACTCCGATACTGCCCCCGTTCAGGGTGACCAGATCCCGGGTGATGGCCAGGCCAAGCCCTGTGCCGCGGTGGGTGTCGTTGACTCCCTTGCCGCCCTGTTCAAAGGCCTGAAAAATTCTCTCCTGAAGGTCCTTGGCAATACCGATGCCTGTGTCCCTGACGGCAATCCGGGCTTGTTTTTCGTGGATGCTGGCCCGGACAGATATCTTTCCGTGTTCGGTGAATTTGATACTATTGCCCACCAGGTTGAACAGGATCTGATGGAGTCTGTTTTCATCACACATCAAAGATGGAAACTCTTCAGGAACCAGATTCTCAAAGACGACAGGCCTGTCCTTGATAAACTGAGCCATCACCAGGAGCACCGAGTCCACCACAGGGTTCAGGCTGACAGAAGACATGGTCAGGGTCAGGTCTTTATTTTTGAGCTGGGACAGGTCCAGAAGATCATTGATCAGGCTGAGCAGACGCCTGGCACTGGCCTCAATAATGACAAGTCCACGGGTTACGTTGGGGGGCAGGGAAAGATCCGTGAAGGATTGTGCCATGCCCATGATACCGTTCAAAGGGGTTTTCAGTTCGTGGGAGGTGTTGGCCAGCAATTGGTCTTTGAGCTGGTCCAGTTTTGACAATGCTTCATTTTTTTCCTTCAGGGTGAAGCTCAGTTCTCTGATGGTGGTAAAAGCCTTTGAGAGACGAAGGAAAATCAAAAAAGAATAGGAAAGGATAAAGCCGAAAAGCCCGTATGAAAAAATAAATTCATTTTGGACGATGTGAAGGTCCTTTAACAGATCATTGAGGATCGTGAAAATCAGAAGCAGAAAACCGGGCACAAGGATCCATATTCCCGGGCGGTTGCCGATGAGGTCCGCCACAAACCGGATAAAAAGGTAGGCAAAACCGATCAGGGTCAGCAGAAAATACCAGAAACAGATCGGGTCAAAGGCATTGGGCGGGGTAAGGAGAAGATAGGCCAGAAAAACGGTTGCCGATATCTGAAACACCTTGTTTATCGGCCCTCCCCAGGAATTTGGGAACAGGGCATGGTAAAACATGATCATGAGCGGGGGGCTCAGGGCATAGGCCAGAAGTGTCAGGTCAATGGACAATCTCCAGGGAAGATCCTTGAACATGAAGGCACCCAGGCAGCCCCCCCCTGCGGAGAAGATAATCTGAACTGCCCAGGCCAGACAATAGAGCCCGAAATAGGCATGCACCTTTTCCGTTCTTCCGATGCCAAACAGGGTCAGGTGGAACAAACCGATCAGGAGCAGGGCGGATCCCATCACAGCCGTAAGTATCCATTCCCTGCTCACCTTTTCCTGGATGGCATCGGCATACCCGAACCAGATGGGCATGTTGATCCCTCCCTGGGTATTGTGGAAATTGGATACCTGAATCAAAAGGTCAACAGCGTTTTCCTGTACGGAAAAGGTCGATATCAGGGTATGGGCTTCGGGGGTTTCCCTGGATTTTTCAGTTCCCACAACGCCGCCGGCTGCCACCGGCTTTCCATTGATCCAGACCCTTCCCACGGAAAGAATATCAGGTATGTGCAGGGCTGCCACATTCAGATCCGGGGGAAGATGGATGATTTTTAACCGGTAGGTGCCATATCCCTGGGGAGGAAGGGCAATGCCATCGACGGTCTGTCCCTGCCATAATCCGGGCAGGGAGATCATCCCTTTGTTTTTGGTCCAGAAAGGATCATCCGGGGGCAGCAGGCAATTGAAAGCAAACCCCCATTCTCCATTGAGCATGACGGGCCCTGGGGCCAGATTTACGGCGGAAAGGTCCATAATTCCATTAACGGCCCTGGGTTGCGGGATATGTTGTCCGCACCCGGCCACCACTAAAATCAGAGATACAAGCAACCCTAAAATCAATTTTCTCATCTGCGAGATGTGATCCTGTGTGTTTTGTTTCCGAAAAACCAGAAATTCAATAGCATAGTTTCCATGAAATAACATTTTAAAAATCGGCAATAATTCAAATTTTGCTGATTGAAAGGCAAGGATGCGCTATGAAACCGGCCCGGGAAAGAAAGTAGGTTCTTGTTTATTGTAACCCTTACCAGATCTGATATGCACTTTCCTTTAACGGAAATCACATATCAGATCTGGCTTCTTCCATGGATATGGCGGTGGTTAAACCTATGGCTGCCAGAAGCAGAAACAGACAATTTCAGCGACTGGGGTGAGATTTTATTCTAGAGCGCCTACCATGAAATCAGACCCAGGTATGCCAGGGCCAGACCGCCTATAAGGAGAATTGCGCCAATTATGGTCCCAATCACTGCTGCCCCACCCGAGACAAGCTCCAACTCCTCGTCCGTCAATTCCGAGTCTGCAACCAGTGCCGGAACGGCAAGGTATTCGTTTTGATCATCTTCCACCTGAACACAGATCTGCATGTTTTCCGGCAATTCGGTATTGTTTTCGGCACCGATAAACGTTTTGGGGTCTGCCTTGAACTTGTCCAAAAATTGAGGGTCTTTCCAGATTTTTGCCAGGATTTTTCCGTATACATCAAGAATACTGCTCAAGTTGTCGCTGATTCTGGGTATATCCCGGGTCAATCGTTCAATGATTTCGTTTTCTGTCATATTGTCCGTGATCTCAGCAGGTCTTTGGGGAACGATAAAATATAGCCTGTCGGAAGTCTGTTCCAGGAGGTGGAGGCTTTTCCCTTTTGGTATTTCCACCCCAAATACGTCCTTGATGGCCTGGTTCGGGTTGTTGATCAGATTCTGTCTGAAGACTTCATCCTGTATGGCTTTAGCGACCAGTTTTGTTTTGATTTCTGCATTGAATTCTTGTGTCATAATTGTCTATCCCTTTTATTAATTGATGGTTAAACGTTTCCCCCTGCTGGCCATGTTGTTGCGGCAAGGCATTTTTCATGCAGCCAGCCTAGGTGCGGAGAGTGCAAAGAAGCCTATTCCCCAGGATAGACGTTCTTTGACGTCTGCAGAGTACACAATTATTGGGAAAGCACATCAAGCAAAGTTTCCGTTAATTTCCGTTAATAAGGTGTAACCGACTGGAAAAAATATGTTTTTAGTGCCTTGGGGGGGTATGGGGGCTGTGTCTGTTTTTCATCCCATCAAGACCCCTTTAGTCCTCCAGCCGGAAGGCAACCTGGACTGCCCAGGCCAGGCGAAGGCCTCAGAAGCAGGTCTGACCCTTTTTTGAGTGGTATCGATACAAAACAGGCCCGATCCCGCATTGATAGACAGCCAAAAGATCAGGGCCCGAAAGGAAGAGGATCACAAGCACTAGAAGGACTATATTGGCGTTCCGGCTCTGGGTGCAAACTCAGGACTTATGGATGAAAAGGTGGCGCTTGTCTCGGGCGGTTTCCTGGCAGGGTTTCCCGTTTTCGATCTGAATCGCGGCCAAACATACGGGGCCTGATTCCCTCTTTTGACCAAGTCAAGGATATTATCCGTTAAATTCTGTTAATTAAAATTCAATCCCTATAAGAACAGGGAACACTAGTGAATTTAACGGAAATTAACGGAGACAGTCCTTGATTTTTAACGGGCGCTTCGGGTTAAGATATGATCAAAATTTTAAGGAGTATAAATTTATGTTAAACTTGAAAATCAGGAACAGAGACCGGGTAAGATGAGAAACAATGCCCAATTTAAAACCCATATCAAACAATTGTTTCTGGCCAAGAGCCTTGGGGAGAAATTCTCCCTGAGGTTGGAGCTGGAATTGACCAATGACTGCCGGAATAATTGTTCCTATTGCGGGGTGCACCACCGAACCGGGATTTCAGAGATTGATTTCAATGATCTGACAGCATTCTTGAGAAAGATGCAGGCCGTTGCCTGGGAAAAGCGGCAACAGTTTCTTGTGACATTGTGTGGCGGGGATCCCCTGCTGTATACCCGGTTTGAGTCCCTGGTGTCCTGGCTGAAGGATGCCAACATCCCTTTTACAATCAAAGCAAACACCGCCACCATGTCCGGCCGGGCCATTGCCCTGCTCAAGGAAACCGGGTGCAAAGGGGTGCGGTTTACCCTGTTTGGTGATCCGTCTACCCATGATGCCAACAGGGGGCTGGACACCCATGGGCTTTTAACGGAAAAAACCCGCCAGGTAAAGGTATCCGGTATTCCTGTGATGTGGAATCTGACCGTTGGAAAGAACAATCTGGACCAGACCCTGTCCTCTTTGCCCCTTGTCAAGGCTGCGGGTCTGGACGGAGTTACCATCGGCCGCCTGGCCCGGTTGGGGGTGTTGGAGAACAAAGACAATTTCGAGGATATGGCACCGGATCATTTTCGCAAATTTCTGGTTCAGGTGCTTGAATTTTATTATGCCCATTATCAGGACGGGTTTTCGCTCCTGTTTAAGGAAAAACTATGGCTGCCCCTGCTCATTGAAGAGGGGCTGCTGGAGTTTTCACCCGGGAATCTGAAAAAGATGGCCCTGGGGTGTGAGGCCTGCGGCAAACATCTCACGGTCAACCAGAAGGGCAGGATTCTGTCCTGCGGTCTGCTGCCGCTCCTTGAACTGGGAAGCATCACCACGGATCCGGAAGGTATCCCGGATCTTTTAACACACCGGCCCCTGACAAGTGAAACCCAAACAGGTTGCAGCCCCTGCGCCTACCATGCCGCCTGCAAGGGCTGCAGGGCCATTGCCCTGGCAAATGCCGGTGATTTATATGCAAAAGATCCCCAGTGCTGGATCAGATTTTAGAAACCGAATCAGGGCAATCGGGTAGGAGGCCCTATACCCCAACAATTAAGGAGACTTAAGATGGTTCAATTATTGGATGCGAGAATGAAAGCGAAAGTGGTGAACAAAGCCCTTCAGGATGAGGATTTCAGCCGGGCCCTGTTCGGGGATCCCAAAAAAACCCTGAAAGATACCTTTGGCATTGATATTTCTGAAAGGACGGTCATCCATGTTTTACGGCAGACCAGGGATCATTCCGATTTTATCATTCCCCTCCGGCCTGAGGAAATTACGGAAAATATGAGTGAAAATCAGATCATTGAGCGCCTGACCCGGGATATGCCCCGGATCAGCGACAAGCTTGCCGATATTATCGATATCAGCACCAGGATACTGGCCAAAGCCTGGACCTCCCGGGAGTTCCTTGACCGGTTTGAAAAAGACCCCAAAGCGGTGATCAACACAGAGAAAAACGGCTGTATACCGGAAAATGTGGAAATGGTGGCCCGGATTGAGGATGAGAATACGCTGTATATTGCGATACCGGAATTTGGCAGTGATTCGGAGTTAACCGATGATGAATTGGGAATGGTGTCCGGCGGTATCTCCCCCCCCGACCTAGTCCAGGTCTGCATGTTTATTATTTTTTCAGCCATTGCCGCTGGGTGGTAAACCGCAACCATACTTTACGGGGCGGGCTTTTGTGCATCCTTAGCCCCTGTTTTGGGTTTCACAAGGAGGCAAGGAAACAGTGGGTAAACAAATATTTCGCCAGAAAGCGCTGGATCGGTTGTCATCACCAGAAGAACTGGACCGGAGCATGCAGGTGGTCACTTCCCTGAACTGGGCTTTTCTTCTGGGAGGAATTTTGCTTATCTGGATCGCATTGTTCTGGGGTTTTAAGGGGGAGGTCCAGACAGTGGTCCAGGGCCAGGGAATCCTGCTAAAGGAGGGGTCTATCTATGATGTGGTCTCACTGGGCACAGGACAGGTGAAAAAAAATCATATCCGGGTGGAGGATTCGGTGGTTAAAGGCCAGGTGATTGCCGAGCTGTCTCTGCCCGAGCTGGACCACCAGATCAAGGAGGCCGTCAACCGGCTTGAGAAGCTTGAGGCGGAAAAGGAGATGATCTGGTCACTTGGGGATAAAGCCACACACCTGAAACTTAAAACCCTGGCCAACCAGCGGCGGAACCTCGAAGCGGCCATCGCCATCGGCGAGGACCGCCTGACCTATCTGAAAAAAGAATATGACCATGAAAAAAATTTTCTGGAAAAGGAGCTGACCACCCGGAGCCGGGTCAGGGAAGCCCAGACCCAGTACGAGTCAGCGGCCCAGGAGATCATGGGATATAAAAGCGATCTGACTGATATTGAATCCAGGGAAATGGACCTGTCGGCCGGGTTTGAAAAAGAACGGTTTGCCCTGAATTATGAAATCTCCCAGGCCCGGCTTAAGATAGGGCAGCTTGAAGAAAAAAGGCATCTTGAGAGCCGGATTGTCAGCCCCCACAACGGCAGGGTGCTCGAGATTTTTAAAAACAGCGGCAAGGTGATCCAGATCGGTGAGCCCATGGCAAGTATCGAGGTAACCGGCGGTCAGGATGATCCATTATCCGCCCATGTGTATTTTCAGCCCAGGGACGGAAATAAAATTAAAACCCGGATGGCGGTGAGAATAATACCCTCAACCGTTAAGGTGGAAGAGAGCGGATACCTTCTGGGCAGCATCCGCCAGGTTTCCGGATTTCCCGCTTCCCAGAAAGGCATGCTCAGGGTACTGCAGAACCAGGACCTGGTGTCCAGCCTCTCTTCGGGCGGGGCACCCATTGCCGTTGCCGCAAGTCTGATCCCCGCGGCAAACAAGGACGGTCAATACAAATGGTCCTCGGGAAAAGGGCCCGCCACCCGGGTGGAAAGCGGAACCCTTTGCATGGCCAGTGTTGTGGTGAAAACCCAGCCCCCCATCAGCCTGGTGCTGCCGTATCTGAAAAGGAAATTGTTCGGGATCGGGGAGGCGGAGGATGATAAATAAGGAAACATCCATCCTCTGGCACAGGAAACGGGTTAAAACCCCCACCTTGATTCAGATGGAAGCCTTGGAGTGCGGGGCCGCAGCCCTGGGCATTGTCCTGGGGTATTATGGATTGTTTGTTCCCCTTGAAAAACTCCGTCAGGACTGCGGGGTTTCCCGTGACGGAAGCAAGGCCCTGAATATGATCAAGGCAGCCAGGGATTACGGGATGGAGGCCAAAGGATTCCGAAAGGAACCCCAGGGATTGAAAACACTTGCCCTTCCCCTGATTCTGTTCTGGAATTTCAATCATTTTGTGGTGCTTGAAGGCATAAAGGGACGTCAGGTGTTTATCAATGATCCGGCCTCAGGGCCAAAGATCCTGACCTATGATGAGCTGGATCAGGCCTTTACCGGTGTTGTGCTTTCCATTGTTCCGGGACCCAAGTTTAAAAAGGGCGGGAAAAAGGCCGGGGTGTTCCGGGCGTTGAAACATCGGATCCCCCGGGTGAAAACAGGGCTTTCCTTTGCCGTGCTGGCAGGATTGGCACTGGTGGTACCCGGTCTGATTATCCCGACATTTTCACGGGTGTTTGTGGATGAGATCCTGGTGGGCCGGAATACCCAATGGTTTAAACCCATGCTCCTGGGCATGGGACTGACATTGCTGCTCCAGGGCGGCCTGGTCTGGGTTCAGCAGCAGGTATTGCTCCGGCAGCAGGTCAACCTGGCCATCCAGACCTCGGCCCGGTTTTTCAGGCATGTGATGCAGCTGCCCTATGCATTTTTTGCCCAGCGGTATGCAGGGGAAATCAGTACCCGGGTGGCCATCAATGATAGGGTGGCCCAGCTTCTGTCCGGAGAACTTGCCAATACCGCCATCAGTCTTGTCAGCCTTGTTTTTTTCGCAGCCCTTATGGCCGGATATAATGTCCGGCTCACCCTCATCGGCGTGTGTATGGCCGGCGTTAATTTTATCGTCCTCAAACAGGTCAGCAAAAAAAGGGCGGATTTAAGTCAGCAGGTGGTCCAGGAGCGGGGCAAGCTCATGGGAACGGCCATGAACGGAATCAGTCTTATTGAAACCATCAAGGCCACGGGATCTGAGACCGATTTTTTTTCCAGGTGGGCCGGATACCAGGCCAAGGCAATGGGCGCGCTTCAGAATCTGCTCAAATATTCTTATTTTCTCAGCGCACTTCCCATATTGATGTCCAGTCTTGCAATGGCAGCCATTCTCGGTGTGGGGGCCATGGAGGTGATGGCTGGAAACATGACCATGGGAATGCTGGTGGCATTTCAGAGCCTGATGGGCAGTTTCATGTCGCCTGTGGAGCAGATGGTCAATCTCGGGGGCAGGTTTCAGGAGGCCCTTGGGGATATGAACCGCCTGGATGATGTTTTGTCCTATGAAACAGATCCTGTATATGACATTGACAGCAGGTCCATCACATTTAAGGACCGCCAGGTCCAGTTGTCGGGAAGATTGAGCCTCTCTGATATCAGTTTCGGTTACAACCGTCTGGATACCCCATTGATACGGGGGTTCGATCTTTCTATCACTCCTGGCAGCCGTGTGGCCCTGGTCGGGGCATCCGGATCCGGAAAATCCACCATTGCCAAAATGGTCTGCGGCCTCAGTCTTCCCTGGCAGGGGGAGGTCCGGTTTGATGATCTGCCCCGCCAGAAGATTCCCAGACTGGTATTGCTCAATTCCCTTTCCTATGTGGATCAGCATATATTCCTTATCCAGGGCAGTATCCGGGAGAATCTGACCATGTGGAATCCTGCTGTACCGGATGCCGATATGATCCGGGCAGCCAAAGATGCCTGTATTCACAAAGATATTGCTGCAAGGTCACAAGGGTATGAAAGCCA
The DNA here is from genome assembly GCA_018816605.1 of Pseudomonadota bacterium. The sequence goes on along the minus strand of JAHIVS010000387.1, from coordinate 7,580 downwards.
TGTGGAAGAAGGGGGAAAAAATTTTTCCGGGGGCCAGCGGCAGCGTCTGGAAATTGCCAGAGCCCTGACATCAAACCCCTCTGTGCTGGTTCTGGATGAAGCCACCAGCGCCCTGGACCCGGAAACGGAAAAAAAGATAGATGAAAATCTTCGGAAAAGAGGATGCACCTGCCTGATCATTGCCCATCGTTTGTCCACCATCCGTGATTGTGACGAGATCATTGTTCTGGACAAGGGAACAGTGGTCCAGCGGGGACTTCACCAGGACCTCATCAGAGAAGAGGGGCTTTATGCCCGTCTGATCGAAAGTTGATTCTCCATGACAGAAACGTTGACAGATTCATTTATGCGTTCGGGCCGTGAGTACACGGTCAGCGGCAATACGCCCATTCTTCTGGATCGGCCCGACCGGGTCTGGTATATTCTTTCCGGCAGTGTGCAGGTTTTTGCCGTTCAGATCGCATCAGGGGCGGTGTCAGGATCCAAAGCCCATTTTTTCAGTGCCGGCAAAGGCGAGCTGCTCATGGGGATGGACCTGGAGGGGTTTGGCCTCGGGCAGGGGCTTCTGGCAGTAGGGTTTCCAGGTACCCGGCTGGTTGAATTGGATATGGATATATTCGAGAAGCTGGCCTTTGACCCCATTCACACGGATCAGGCAGCCCGATTGATCGATACCTGGGTATCCGGGCTGTCCCAGGGGGTGACCCGGGATATTCAGCCCTGTCCCAAAAAGGAATTGATACTGGAATCTAACCTTGGGGCCGGGACAAAAAAGGATACCATTGCAGGGCCGGAGTCGGGTGTGGTCTGGGTCGAATGCCGGACCGGCCTGGCCCTGTTTATCAGCATGGAAACCGTTTCAAAGGGAGAGATGCTGCCGCTGACCGGCCAAAGCTGGGTGAAAACCATCAATCACACGACCCTTGATGTCTGTTCCACCCAAACGGCCTTGCATACCCGAAGGGTTTTTAAGGCCCTGGACAGGTTCCATGAATTAATTTTGGGCATTCTCATGCTGAATTCGGGAATGAATTCAGCCGACCGGTATAATCTGATCCAGGCCAAACTGCGTGAGGATCAAAAAGCATTAAATAAAGGCTTTGACGAGCTGGGGGCGGTATTGTCGGAGAGCTCGTTCACCCGAAGGGTCCATGGGGATGCCTCTCCTCTGGTCAGCGCATCGGTTCTGGTGGGTGATTTTATCGGGTTGCCCATCCTGGATCCCAACCAGACCCGTCAGGAGAAATCAGATCCGACCATTGAAGAGATTGCCAGGGCATCCGGGATAAAGTTCCGCCAGGTAACCCTGACCGGCAAATGGTGGAAACAGGATCACGGGCCTCTGGTGGGATTTACAGCAGATCAGGGCAGACCGGTCGGGCTTATACCCTGTTCCGGACCCGGATACAAGATCCAAGACCCTCTGGACCCAAAATCCCAAAAGCTGACCGCTGCCCTTGCAAAAGGTATCTCAGATCAGGCATTTACCTTTTATCCCGCCTTTCCGGACAGATCGCTTTCTTTCAAGGATATGGCCAGATTGGGGTTGCGGGGGTCAGGCAAAACCATTGCAGGGATATTTTTTCTCGGCGCCCTGATCGGTATCCTCAGCCTGGTCGCTCCCCTGGCCACGGACCTGATTTTCAGTGATATTATTCCCGGAGCCCAGCAGTCCCGGCTGATGAACATCACGGCCATTCTGGTCGGGTTTTCCCTGACCACTGCCCTGTTCACAGGGGTCCGGAACATCAGCACCCTGAGAATAGAGCAGCGGTTCCATTATTTTGTCGAGTCTGCACTCTGGGACAGGATCATGAGAATGCCCATTCCGTTTTTTAAACAATACACTGCAGGAGAACTTGCCAACCGGGGTATGGGGCTGACCTATATCCGCCAGATTCTGGCCGGAACCGTGACCACCACCCTGATCGCAAGTATTTTTTCCGTGTTTAACCTGGGGCTTCTCTTTTATTACCATACCCGCCTGGCCTGGGTGGCCATGGCCCTTCTGGTATTTGCCTTTGGCGTAATTTTTAGTGTGGCCTTGTTTCAATTGAAATATTACCGGGTTGTCACCCGCCTGGAAGGCCGGATTTCCGGTCAGGTGATGCAGTTTTTAAGCGCTTTGCCTAAAATTCGGGTGGCAGGGGCCGAAGACCGGGCCTTTTTCCTGTGGGCCAAAAATTTTGCCCGTCAGAAACAAACAGCCTTTAAGGGGGGCAGATTTGTCAACCTCCTGAGCACCTTTAACACCGGTTTTCTTCTGCTCTCAATGATGGGACTGTTTGCCTGGCTGGTATTCATGGAGGATGCGGCGACCCTGAGCACCGGGGATTTCCTCGCATTCAATGCCGCATATGGCAATCTGCAGGGGGCCCTGTTCCAGGCAACCGCTACCCTGAATGCCGTGATCATGGCCATCCCTTACTTTGAACGGCTGGAACCCTTTATGGTGTCGGTTCCCGAGAAATGCCAGGGGAAGGCCGATCCGGGAATACTCAAAGGTAAGCTGGAATTGTCAAATGTATTTTTTAAATATGCCAAGGAGGGCCCCCTGATTTTAAAGGATGTAAGCTTTCAGGTCCGGCCCGGGGAATTTGTGGCAGTGGTGGGCCCGTCCGGGTCTGGAAAATCAACGCTCATACGGTTGCTTCTGGGATTTGAGACCCCGGATACAGGGGGGATCTTCTATGATGATCAGGACCTGGCAGAGCTGGACATCACCCGGGTTCGCCAGAATATGGGCGTGGTGATGCAGGGCAGCCGCATCATGGCCGGTGATATTTTCAGAAATATTGTGGGGACCCATCCCCTGACCCTGGATGACGCATGGAGAGCGGCTAGAATTGCCGGACTGGACAAGGACATACGGAATATGCCCATGGGGATGAATACCATGATCATGGAAGGGGGGGATACCCTGTCCGGGGGGCAGCAGCAGCGGCTGCTCATTTCACGGGCCGTGGTCAACCAGCCCAGACTGTTGATTTTTGATGAGGCCACCTCGGCCCTTGACAACAGGACACAGGCACACGTGATTGAAAGCCTTACGGGACTGTCGTCCACCCGGATCGTGGTGGCCCATCGTTTGTCCACCATAAAGGATGCCGACCATATCCTGGTCATGGACAAGGGGGAGATAAAAGATCGCGGCACCTATGAAGATCTCATGCAGTCCAGTGAGTTATTTAAAAGGATTGCCCGGCGCCAGACCTTATAGCCTGGGAAAAGCACGGATACATTTTGATAAGAGGAGCGTTGTGGGAAAAAAAATTCTTGTGCTGATGGTAATTGTTTTGGGAAGCTGTTTTCAGCCGGTATCGGCCCAGCCGATATTGACGCTGGGCGATTTGTGCCGAATGGCAGATAATACATCGGAAATTATCCTCAATGCCGGGGTTGATTTGGAACTTGCCCGTCAGGAAACCCTGGGGGCCTTATCGGGTCTGATACCGGATGCCCAGGTATATGGCCGGTATGCCAACGATAAAAACGACGACGCATATTCTCCGGATGCCAATACCATGGGACTGAAATTCAGCCAGGCGTATACCTTGAACGGCAAAGAGTTCATTGCCTGGGATATGTCCAGAAAAATGATTGAAAAGGCGGGATTCTCAAGGGATGCGGTTCGGTCGGATCACCTCTTTAATGTGGCCCAAAGCTATATTCAGGTTCTCAAATCCTTAAAGCGGGTCGACATTGCCGAGGCCGATGCAGAGCGGCTTAAAGTTCACCGGGATTTTGTCCGGGAACAGCTGAAAGCCGGGGCTGTGACCAAGACAGCCCTTTTCCGCGCCAAGGCGGAATTATCCAAAGCCCTGACTGAAAAGGTTCTTGCAAAAAACGATGTGGCCCTCAACAAGGCGGAGATGGTCCGACTGACCGGGGTTGGCAGGGGGTTTTCCATAACAGACAAGGGGATTTCAGACCTGGACAGCTTCTCCTCCTCCGTCTCCCTTGAAGCCATTCTGGACAGGGCAATGGCAAACCGGTATGAGATCAAGCAGCTGCAGAAGGCCCTTGAAATCGCCGTCCGCAATATCCGCTACGAAAATGGGGCCTATTGGCCGGCCCTCACCCTGGAAGGGGGATACAAGGAAACCGATGTTGCCTATGATATCGGCAGTTACCGTCATTCCCATGATACGGAAAATGCCTATATCCAGGCAGATCTGGTGTTCACCCTATATGACGGGGGGGGGCGGGGGGCAAGGCGGCAAAAAGCGGTATTGGAAGTGAAAAAGACCCGGCAGGATCTGCTGTCCCAGAAGAAAAAAGTGGCATATGAATCCGAAGCTGCCTTTCTTGCGCTGGCCTCTGCCCGGGAAGCCCTGGGCAATCTTACGGATGAACTGACCTCTGCCCGGGAAAACTTTTCAGCCGTTCAGATGCAATTTGCCCACGGCATGACAAACAGCATAGAGATTATGGATGCAAACACCCTGCTGGTACAGGCCCAGCGAAAGATGGCCGATGCCAGGTACACCCTTTACCTGGCGGTGCTTAAAATTATGTATGCCCAGGGGGATCTGATTGCCTATCTTCTGTCTTTTGAATAATACCGGCACGGGCATACCGTTAAAACCAATAATATGTTTTTGGAACGACACAACTTCCCAAGCAGCCTTTCACATAATGCCACATTGATAGTAAATCGGCTTGACCCTCCCATTTGAAACTATCAAATGGTTCAAAGCTTAATTTATTATAAAGCTTGAACAACATATCGGATACAGTTTTTGAATCTGATCCATTCGTAAAAGTTAAATTAAATTCCAAAATCATTTTGGAAATCAGTTCAGGTGTTACCTTCCTAATTACGTGGCTGTATGGTGTCGGTTTTCCCTGATTTAATTGGATGTTCATCCATGTAATGAGCTTTTTGTGCCAATCATTGGCGACATCACTACTATATAATTTATAAAATATTTGGTGTTCAAACCTGTACAAGTCTGATTCTATTAAGGGTCCACTCTCTAATTGAGTTATAAAAAGAGGGGGCTTGCAGAAATCGTTTTTTCTTTTATAAATCATTTGGTTTAAATGATTTAACAACGCGTGTGTTATAAGGAGCTCAACACAGCACCACCCACTGTGAGTGCCTGCCTCAGCCCAGAGAAACATACTTTGAGAATCAAGTATTATTAGCGGTATTAGCGTTAACTGATATTTAAAAAACTCTTTTAATTCTGCCGAACGATCATCAAGGCCGGTCTGACTGTTTTTTTGGGGAAGGCTACAGAAATCCCACCAGACCGCGGTATCATCACGGCTAGTCTGGGTTAAGCTTAATAATTTTTTCAGTGTCCGCCTTGATCTGTCCGGATGATTTCTTTCCTCCCATTTATGAGATACAAATAGTTTTGTCGGACTCTTATAAATTTTATATAGATCTGGGATTTCTTGAAACCGCTGAACGGCACCTTTGCATTGGCGAAAATATGATAGCCGAATAAAAGTGGTGTAGTGAGCATCGGGGATTTCTAATAATCCGGAATATAAGCGCTTCCATTCAAGCTCTCCATCATCCGCATCCTGAATATATGTTTCTTTTAAGCTTTTAAACAAAGTTACGGCACTCAATTTGCCTCCTTTCCCCATAGATTTTTTTAAATAGATTCTGTTTTAAAATTATTCCTTTCAGAATGTTGCATAGGCGCCATTTTGCCGTTTGTTTCGATTTGGCTTTTTTTTTTGAATTTGGTGTCAACGGGCCCTTTCCTTCTGTAGAATCAATATCTCCGTCCGCAAGTAATTGGACGATGGCGTAGGGTCGATATATCCGGTTAACCGCATACCATGAATATCTGAGTGATATACGTAGGTCGTTGTGATCGAACCTGTATCGTCCATTTCGTAATTGAAACGGACGGTTTTATGGCATTATCACGCCTGGTCAGGATATCCTTGGTTGATGTTGGGGTGTTGATACTCAAGCAGTTTTGAACAAACGCTTTAAAATTATCTAATCGTAATACTTTGTTTCTGCTTGCTTGTGGGCAAACTGAGAATCCATTACAATTTTTGAAATATCATCAGATTTTTTACCCAAAAAGTCATAACCTTCAAGAAATCCATTTGATGTTTTAATAATTCTAACGAGATTTATAATTCCAGAAACAGTATATGTGAATTGGTTTTTTTTATTTATAAAATTCAAATGAGCTCGTCCCTCTATGTTTAGTCTTTTATTTAAAAAATCCTTATCCCATTCATAATCTTGTGATAGGAAACCAACACCCGAAATACTTAGATCTTTTAAAATAAATTTTTCTGAAACCGATCTTTCTCTATCATCGATTTCAATTTTCCCATTAATATCAAATAATATTTTTGGATTTTCCCTAAACCCCCTCCTCAGATTAATTAAAATAATCTCGGGCTTATATTTCATGATAAAGAAATTAGACTCTGCCTGAATTACCTTACCAAACAAAGAGATTCTATTTTCCTTTAAATACAAGGTACTAATATTTATTGTCTGACCTTTTCGAGCTTTTGACCAAGCCGGTTGGTACATCACCAATAAATTTTTCAAATAATCAACTTTTCGTATTTTAACTCGGTTAATAGATTGATTATCCATATCATAATTTATTGCTAAATCCACATATGAATTTACTCGAAAATGCTCCTGCAAATCTTCATGAATTTTTTTTTTGTTAAACATAATATTCCGATATTATTGATGCCTATCACTGGGTTAATAGAATCTATCCAGAAATATATATCATCGCCGATCAAAGGTTCAGTTTTTTACCCAGGAGACCACCCTGGGCGTTGATGTCTTCAGCCGCAATTTCAACACCTCGAACAGAAGAAATGCCAAGGGTGGCAACTCACCGGAAATGGCCCCGGCAACGCAAATTTTGATTGTCTCTTTTCCAAATCCAAGGGTTACATGATACCATCAACGCGAGCAATACAAGGACTGAAATTTTCATTTTCCCCCCCCCTTCCTTTTTTTCACTTCCATGTATGAAGATCATCGCAATTCTTTCTGCCAAGTCCCATTGAATAAGAAGTTAAATGGTTGTTCGTACAACGATATTGAAGCCCTCTATAATGATCCGAACATCAGGGAGATTTGAATGTTATGTGATCATTTTTGAATTCTGAATTTATTAAACCTTTTCCTAACAGCAATTATAAACAGTGTAAACGAAAATATTCAACAATAGTTTAAATATATATTATTAAGAATCTAAAAACCGGAATGGGTCAATGGAAATGAATCACATCAGGTTTTTTTTGGATAAAGCAAATTCTTTTCTGTAAGTTGCCGGGTCAAGTTCCTTTTATGCCATATGCCTTTTGTTAATATCTTTCTTTGAACACCACAAATTTTGTAACTGCGTTTCAGGATAAACCAAGAAAAAAATCGGTTTCTCCCCTGCGAGGTCCCTCCCATTTTTTTCTTGACTTATCCTTCCACTTCGTTGCAGTAGTGTCCGGTTAGGTTATTGCATATAAAAAGTATTTGTTTTTATAAGGAATAGTGTCATTTTTATGTTGACAAATGTGCGCAAAAAAAGTCGCGCGCCTTGAAAACCAAATTTTCAAGGAGTTCCACTATG
>JAHIVS010000738.1 GCA_018816605.1 Pseudomonadota bacterium | reverse complement strand
TTGCCACTTGTGCCGGGTATCTTTCTTATGTCCTCATCGGGGAGTTGAAAAAACGTGATACATGGAAAACGCATTAAATATTCACCCTGGGAACTAGAATCTGCGATTACCAGCAGCAACGAGGTATTCTGCCAAAGCATTTTCTTTCAAGGGAATGGAAGGTTTGGACTCAGGGCAGTTCTTCCTGGGGATACCTATACACGCACCAACCATGGTGTCTACAAGGCTGGTTGCTTTGAATATATCAAGACAGGCATTACCGATATGGTCAACTTGCCCGATCCCTTCAAGATGGACATCATCATCGGTGGTCAGCCTCTTTCTCATGCAGCATGTTTGCAAACCTTGGATATGAAAAAGGGGGTGCTGAGAAGGGAGTGGACGATCAAGGGGGTGAATTGCATCTACGAACGGGTAATTCTTTTTTCGAGGCCAGATCTGGTTGCCCATCGCCTAGAGGTGCACGCGAAAGAACCCCAGTCTCTTCTGGTTTTCGATTATATTGATGGAGATGTCGAGAATCTCCCAATCAATGATGACCAGACTGTGGATAATGACGAGAGTATCAAGCTGCTCAAAGACTATCAGAGTTCCTTTGCCAAGGGTGTGCAGCAGGTCAAGTTTCAAACCCTTCATAGCACCTGTTCGCTGAAATACTGCAAGACCTTCGCTTCCTCTGGCGAGGGAAGGCAGACAGGATCGGGTATGCGTTATGAAGAGAGGCTTGATACAGGATCAGTCTTTTTCTGCGAGGCTGTTGCCAGCTTGGATGGAATGGATGTGACTGGCTATGACTTCTCTACTGTCGCATCGCAGGCAGCGTCTGACCTTTCTCAGTTTTGGGACCACCAGGACATCAGACTCGAAGGACCTGTCGAAGATCAATGTGCCATACGGTATGCACTTTTTATGATGAAACAGAATGCTCCGGAACCGGGGCTTTCGATCGGAGCGAGGGGACTTTCCCATAGCCGATACAAAGGCTGTTATTTCTGGGATACTGAAGTATTTATACTTCCCTATTATCTCTATACCCAACCAGATATTGCAAAAAATATCATTCAGTACAGAGTCAAGACTTTTTCAAATGCAAAGGCGTATGCGAAGTCCTTGAATCTTGATGGGGCTCGTTATCCCTGGCTGAGTTCACTTGATGGGTCAGAGCAGTGTGAATCCTGGGATACCGGTAAATGCGAAGTGCATGTAACCTCCGATATAACCTGGGCTATGGACCAGTATGTTCGAGCTACTGATGATAGGGTGATGGAGAAAGAGTCTCTTTCAGAGATTTATCTAGAGACTGCTAGGTTCTGGGCTTCTCGGTTTACGTATTCGTATAAAAGCGGAGAATATGAGATGCTTTTTGTGAAGGGGCCGGATGAATATGCCGGAGTCACCAAGAACAACACCTTCACCACCATGATGGCCTTGCATACCCTCAAGCTTGCCTTGGAGGCTGCAGACAGAGGGGATGTGGATTTACAGCAGGGAGAACGGGAGACCTTTTTGGCTATCCTCAAGACTGCAAGAATTCCCTATAGCGATGAACTGGGCACCTATTTGGAAGATGACCTTTTTGAACATCTGGAGGCTTTTGATCTCAAGGCACATAAAATGCAAGGAAAACCCTTGTACCACACTATCTGCTTTGACAGGCTTCAACGGTACAAGGTCATCAAGCAACCGGATGTCATTCTCCTGTACCTGCTTCTTCCCAAGCTGTTTAGCAAGGAGGAAGCACTCAATGCCTGGAATTTTTATGAACCGCTTACTTCTCATGATTCGACGCTCAGCTGGGGAATGCATGCTCTCGCTGCCTTTAGGTTGGGCCTTAGAGAAGAAGGGGAGGCCTATTTCTCAAAGGCTATGTTCCTCGACCTTGAGGAGCTGATGGAAAACACCACCGGTGAAGGTCTGCACATTGGTGCGATGGGGGCCTTTCTCCAGGCTTTGCTTTTCGGAGTGGTCGGGCTTTCTTTTAAAGAAGAGGTTTCTGTCTGCCCCTCGTTGCCTGCCTCTTGGGAAGGCTTGACGTTTGAAATTGCATGGAAAAAAGAGCGCTATCTTGTTCAGTGCACTAAGAAAGGTAAAAGCGTGGAAAAGATTTCGTTGACAAATCGGTAAATGAGTTCAATACTTTACTTAAACGCATAAGTAAGAGGCAGTACATGGCAATGAAACGGATCAACATGAAGGATATAGCAACGAAAGCAGGGGTATCTACTGCAACTGTCTCCTATATTATCAACAAACGCACCGATCAGGTCATTACTCCACAAACCATCCAGAAAGTGGAGGATGCCATCCAGCAGTTGGGCTATGTGCCAAACTTGGGAGCAAGGGCCTTGGCTTCAAGGCATACCAAGCTCTTAGGTCTTTTGATCCCACAGACAGAAGAGAAAAAGAAACTCATGTTCTCCAATTCCTTTTATGGGGAGTTCCTCTCGAGCTTTGAATATGAAGCCAGGAAACGTGGATATAATATCCTCATCAGTGGTACTGACATCGATGAAAGCTATTTTGATATAGCCAGGAAACGAAGTCTTGATGGCATTGTCATCGTTGGGGTTGAGGATGAGGCGGATATCGCGGGGCTGAAGAAAAATGGAATTCCCACGGTGCTTGTTGATTCCTACGGTATGGACAAAGAGTTGAGTTCCGTAACCATTGATGATAGAAACGGTGGATTTATAGCTACCGAGCATCTCCTCTCTATGGGACATCGAACCATTGGTTTGGCAACTGGCTATCTAACCAAGGAAGGGGTAAATACGGAGCGTCTGAAGGGGTATGAGGATGCGCTGGCCAAGTATGGCCTTGAATTAGAAGGAAAATATGTCTATTCAGGTACCGTTTCTTACGAATATGGTTTCGAGTTGGGTTTGGAACTGGCGAAAAATCCAAATCCCCCAAGTGCGGTTTTCGCTACTGCTGATATCCTCGCTTTCGGGCTTATCAAAGGCTTGAAACAGGGGGGGCTGTTGGTCCCCGAGGATATTTCCTTGGTTGGATTCGACGATGGGTTCCTTGCAAGCAACACTGATCCGGCATTGAGTACTGTGCGCCAGGATGTAGATGCCAAAGCAAACATTGCTGCTCAGCTGGTGATAGATACGATAGAGAAGCAGCAACAGCATTCGACTCTTGT
>JAHIVS010000386.1 GCA_018816605.1 Pseudomonadota bacterium | reverse complement strand
ATGGTCATTTCAAACTGGGGCCGGTGGATGGGCTGCCGGGTCTGGAATCCCACTATCCGTTTCCATCCGAGTCTGACAAAGGAGGCTTTCACCTCCCGGGGGGTCAGGCGGATCTGTCTGAAGTCGGAATGGATGGGCAGGTTAAGGGCCTGAATACTGCCGCCGATATAAAATTTGCCGGATCTGTTGAACAGATAGTCCACCCCGGGGTGGAGGGGGTCCTGTGTCCCGTAAACGGCAAGTGCTTCCCTTTCCGGGTCAACGGGCCAGATATCTTCAACGGCCATAACCCCCAGGGGGAACCCTTCGGAATCACGCAGGGCTACGGACTGCCCTGTCTCCAGCGTCGCAGCAAAGGTTTCGCCTATGTCCAGACAAATGGGAACCGGCCAGAGTTCTCCGGAAGACAATCGCATGCGGTCCATGACAGAGTCACAATCAATCTGGGTCATGAAGCCCTTCAGGGGGGAAAACGCACCGGTGACCAGCAATTCGAAATCACAGATCTGCCGGTCGTTGAGAATGACATCCGGCAGGGAGGCGGCCAGTCCTTTCAACACCCGGTGCTGTTCATCATTTACCAATAGGTCTACAAGGGGGTGGGTCATCTTTTTTTTGGGGTCACGGTTTGTCTGAATCCGGTTTAGATATAGATAGCTCCGCCCTGTCGGTTACAACCAACTGCGGGGCACATAATTTTTTGGGGTATTCTGATAACGTTTATTGATATTAGCAACATTTATGCCATTTCTCTTTCTTTGTAAAGGGCCTGTCCTTGGTTGTTTCGTAATGTCACGGTTTTTATCGCCGCCTAGGGGTTTGCCCGATATATTTACAAAAATAATAGGAAGTAAATTACATATATTTCGATTTAATTCAAAAAAAATCCCTGCTTTTTTATTTTTTTCCCAGGGCTAAGAAAAATTCAGACAAAAAAAAACCCCACCCCCGTGGGTAAAACTTTAGATAAATTGTTACATTTTTTTCATATATTTAAGGTTACTTTTTCCGTTCAGCCGGGTGGGGGGTTAAAAATTTCAGGCAGCCTTTTTCCCGATAATCAACCCAGGGTTCCCCGGCAAGCCTGGGAACCAACTGTAAAAAAAAAACCCGGAAGAATAGGCCTTCCGGGCTTTTTGCATGTCAAGGTCAAAGAGAATATGGGTTTATTGGACCAGCACTTTGTGGTTTGCAATGAGGCTGCCCACCACATCCGGATCTGCCAGGGTGGAGATGTCCCCCAACTGATCAAATTCGTCTGTGGCAATCTTCCTTAGAATCCGGCGCATGATCTTGCCCGACCGTGTTTTGGGCAGGGACGGTGCAAAATGGATCACGTCCGGCGTGGCAATGGGACCGATTTCCTTTCTCACATGGGCTTTCAGGGAAGCCAGCAGCCCATCCGAGGGCTCGGCACTGACCATGAGGGTGACAAAGGCATAAATGCCCTGGCCCTTGATGGCATGGGGAAAACCGATGACCGCAGCTTCCGCTACTTCCGGGTGGCTGACCAGGGCGGATTCCACTTCCGCCGTTCCCATGCGGTGGCCGGAAACATTGATCACATCGTCCACCCTGCCGGTAATCCAATAGTATCCGTCGTCGTCCCTGCGGCAGCCGTCCCCGGCAAAATAATACCCGTCAAACATCTGAAAATAAACCTGTTCAAACCGGTCGTGGTTGTTGTAAACCGTCCGCATCTGGCCGGGCCAGGGTTCCTTGATGGCCAGGATGCCGTCACAGGCCCCTTCCAGAACGTTGCCCTGTTCATTGAGAATCACCGGGCACACGGAAAAAAACGGCAGGGTTGCGCTTCCGGGCTTCTGATCGATGGCATAGGGCAAGGCCGATATCATGATGCCGCCGGTCTCGGTCTGCCACCAGGTATCCACCACAGGGCAGCGCTCCTTGCCCACATGTTTGTGGTACCATTTCCATGCTTCCGGGTTGATGGGCTCGCCCACGGATCCCAATAGCCTCAGGGAGGACAGGTCGTATTTTTCCACCCATTTCTCGCCCTGGGCCATGAGGGCCCGGATGGCCGTGGGGGCCGTATAGAACTGGTTGACCTTCCATTTGTCCACCGTGGCCCAGAACCGTCCCGGGTCCGGATAGGTGGGAACCCCTTCGAACATGAGGCTTGTCGCCCCCTGGGACAGGGGACCGTAGACAATATAGGAATGGCCCGTCACCCACCCGATATCCGCCGTGCACCAATAGATGTCCTTGTCATGGTAGTCAAAGATATATTTGAATGTCATGCCCGTATAGACCATATAGCCGCCCACATTGTGCTGGACCCCCTTGGGTTTGCCGGTGGAACCGGAAGTGTAGAGGATGAACAGCGGATCTTCGGCATCCATCCATTCCACGGGGCAGTCGGGGGATTCTTTGGCAGCCGCCTCATGCCACCAGATGTCCCTTTCCGGGTACATTTCAATCTGAGAACCGGTCCGTTTGACCACAAAGCAGCAATCCACTCGGTGGCCGCGTTCTTCACACAGGGCCATGGCGGTGTCGGCAGCCCCTTTCAGGGGAACGGCCTTGGCGCCCCGCATGACCCCGTCCGCCGTCACAAGAACCTTGCAGAGGCTGTCGGAAATCCTGTCGGACAGGGCTTCTGCCGAGAAGCCGCCGAATACGATGCTGTGAATGGCCCCGATGCGGGCGCAGGCCAGCATGGTCACGGCCAGTTCCGGAATCATGGGCATGTAAATGGCCACCCGGTCTCCCCTGGTCACCCCCTTGGCTTTCAGGGCATTGGCAAACCGGCACACTTTTTCGTGGAGCTGGCGGTAGGATATTTCAAGATCTTCCCCCACATTGTTGCCCTCCCAGATAAAGGCGGTCTGATCGCCCCGGGTAGGAAGGTGCCGGTCCAGGCAATTATAGGCGATATTGGTTTTTGCATTTTTAAACCATTGGATAAAGATCGGCCCCCTGGAAAGGGTGAAATTATAATCCCTGACCTTGTCCCATTTTTTTTCCCAATAAAATTGATCGGCCATCCCGGCCCAGAAGGTTTCAGGGTCTTCCACAGATTGCCGGTATAAATCTTTGTATTCCTCCATGCTTTTTACCCAGGCATTTTCCCGGTGCTCATCAGGTGCGTGAAATTTGAATTCGCTCATCATCTCTCCTTTTCAATTTTAGAAATGTAGAATTGGGGTCAGGCTTGGGTTGTTGGCTTTATATTAAAAAGCCAACAACCCAAGCCTGACCCCGGGGACCCCAGGAACTATTCGGACACGGGGATACTCACTAGGGATTTGGTTTCTTTTGTTGACACCGGCGCCTTGGTCATCAGAGCCAGGACGGCGCCCACCAGCAGCAGACCGGCTGCCAGAATATAGGCCATGTGGGGGCTGTTGGTCTGGGCCACAATCATCTGGGAAACCCTGGGGAAAATAAATCCGCCGATGCCCCAGGCGGAAAATACAAGCCCGTAATTGACCCCGAAATTTTTCAGGCCGAAAAAATCCTTGGTAGCCGAGGGAAATAAGGAAAGATTGGTACCATAATTAAACCCGATCAGGGTGGCTGCCACTACCAGAAGAATGACCTGGGTCGGGGTGATAAACAAGAGTGAAAAAATAACAATTGCCTGGAAAATCAGCATGATAAACAGGGTATTGGCCCGGCCGATACGATCGGACAAAATGCCGGCCACCACACGGCCGGAAGCATTGCCCACCGCCATGAGGGCAACAACGATCCAGGCCATGGGCCCCATGCCCTGTTTGGCCATGCCGGCCACTCCTCCGATGATCATAAGGCCTGCACCCGAGGCCACACAGAAGATGATCCAGAGTTTATAAAAGGTGCTGGTTTTCATCATCTCGCCCGGGGTATAGTCGGCGGCAGGAACCGAGGTCTTGGTAATCTTGGGTGCATCGGGATGGACATAGCCCTGGGGAGGATTAACCAGAAACTGGGCCAGAGCCGATACAATGACCAGAAAGGCCACACCGAAAATAAGCATGGACTGGCTGAGACCGAATTTCTCAATCAGAAAAATACCCAGAGGGGCAATATACACCGAAGCCAGCCCGAAGCCTGCCACGACAATTCCTGCAATCATACCGGTTTTGGCCGGGGGGAACCATTTAATGGCAGGAGGGGTGGCCGAAGCATAGCCAAACCCAAGCCCCATGCCGGTGAGAATACCAAACCCCAGGATCCAGACACTCCAGGAGGTGGAAAAGGAGATGAGAATCAGGCCCGACCCGGTGAGGATGCCGCCGATGACGGCGGTAATCCGGGGACTGATCCTGTCCTGGAGACGGCCGGCAAAAATCATGGCAAAGGCAAACACCAGGCAGCAGACGGCATAGGGGTCGTTGAGGGATGACAAACTCCAGTTAAAAATGCCATCCCGGGCCTCAATGGACTCTTTGATGTACATTTTAAAGATACTCCAGGTATAAAGGATACCCAGGGCCAGGTTAATGCCCAATCCTGCGAATGTAACACGCCAACCGAGATTTTTGATCTGATTCATCTTTGCTTTCTCCTTTTCTTTGGGGTGGAGTCCTTTGGGGTCAGGCTTGGGTTGTTGGCTTTATATTAAAAAGCCAACAACCCAAGCCTGACCCCACCCACTGTAACTCCAACCCATTAAATGATTGCCCTTCAGAAAATAGAAGAGCAATCATTGTGCCGCAGAGATATTTATAAGATATCTATTTGTTTTTATTGAAAATTTTTAGATTTTTCAGCCAATGGAAATTTATTGAAATTTACAACCAAAGTTGTAGAAACAGCGCTTTGCCGGCCAGATGCCCGGGGTGGGGGCATAAAAATCAGGTTCACAACAAAAATTGTAACTACAATTTTTGTTGTGAACTTTAATCCTCCTGGGATTTCAACTTCTGAATTCGCTTGCTCAAGGCCTGCTGGGAGATCCCAAGGATTCTGGCTGCCGCAGATTGGTTGCCCTGGGTCTGCTTCAGGGCTTTTTCAATCAATTCCATGGAGGCTTCCTTGAGTGTGGGAAGCGGTGGCCGTGCCCCATTGCCTGAATCCGAAAGACTGCCCGGGGTCAGTCCCTTGAACAGGTCCGGGGTAATGGACCCTTTTTTGTAACGGGAGACGGCATCATGGACCATGGACTTGAGTTCCCTGATATTGCCTTTAAACGGATAGGTTTCCATCTGTTCAATCAGGGTTTTGGGGATATCCGGTATGGGCTTGTCCAGCTCAATGGCGGCCTGGCAGGCAAACCGGTCCAACAGCAGGGGAAGGTCCAGAAGGCGCTCCCGCAGGGGCGGCAGGGTCAGGGTATGGGTGGACAGCCGGTAAATCAAATCCTTCCGGAAAACCCCTTTTTTTTCAAGGGCCCACAGATCCAGGTTGGTGGAGGCCAGTATCCGGACATCTGATTTCCGGGTACGGTCAGATCCCAGGGGCAGGTATTCACCTTCCTGGAGCAGCCGCAAAAGCTTGACCTGGGAATTTAGGGATAGGTCCCCTATCTCATCTAAAAACAAGGTGCCTGCGGCTGCCAGCTCAATGAGCCCCGGCCTTGGCTTGTCCGCACCGGTAAAAGCACCGGGCACATGGCCGAAAAGGGTATCTGAAAACACATTGTCATCCAGGCCCGCCACATTGACCACCACCAGTTTTCCCTTGCGCAGGCTTAAGGTATGGATGGACTGGCCGATCAGTTCCTTACCCACACCGGTTTCCCCGACAATGAGCACGGGCTGGGACGATGGCGCAATTGCCTCCACATAGTGGAAGATGGAATGCATCTTCTTGTCCTGGGTAATGATGTGCCTGAAGGCATCGGGGTTCTTTATCTGGGCGAACAAGTCCTTGGGAAGCCCTTTTTTGTCGCCCACTGCAAGATTTTCATACTCAAGGGCCTGGTTGACGGCAGCCAGCAGGCGCTCCTCCTCCACAGGCTTGACCACATAATCCATGGCCCCTATTTTCATACACTGAACCGCCGTATCCACATCAATGGCACCGGTGAGGACAATCACGGGAATCCTGGGCCAGGTTTTGCGTATGATTTTAAGCAGACGGCCGCCGTTGATATGGGGCATGTTCAGATCCAGGAGAATAAGCCTTGGGATCTTTCGCTCCATGGACCGGATCACATCCCGGGAATCATTGATGGTGATGATGTTGTCAAGCCCTGCCATCCTGAGACAGGTATCAACCGCCACAAGGATCTCGGGCTCATCATCCACAATCAGGATGGGTCTTTGGTGGGTCTCTTGTTCTTTCTTCATATTTTTCATGGCAACTATTTATATATTATTTGGAACAGCAGGGCAAGAAGATCCTGGCCGTCAGCCCCTGGCCCGGCAGAGAGGAAAACGTCAATATCCCCCTGTGATCACTGATGATTTTCTCTGAAATGGACAACCCCAGACCGGTGCCGCCCTCATCCCTTCTGGTGGTGAAAAACGGGTCTTTCATCTTTTTTAAATTTTGGGGACTGACCCCGGGACCTGTGTCGGTCACTTCAATGACCAGGGCGTCTTTCCCGTCACTCAGATGGGTCTGCACATGAATGGATTGTTCCGGGTGATCCAGGGCCTGGCCTGCATTCACAAGAAGATTAACCATTACCTGCTGGAGTTTGCCGAAGTTTCCCTGAACCCGGGGCAGATTTTCTCCATAGGACACGGACAAAAGGGCGGTTGCTTTTTTAAGAACCACAGCAGTCAGGTCCATGGATTTTTTCACCACCTCATTCACGTCGATCTGCTCATCCATATCAGCCCCGGTGGGCCGGGAAAAATCCTTAAGTTCCGAAATGATGCGTTTGATCCTGGCGGCACCGTCCTGGATGGCAGACAGCATCAGGTCGATGCGGGTTCGCAGGTCGGCATAGGCCATATTGCAGACCCGGGCCGAAGGATCCCGGGCAAAATGGGTATCCAGGACCGGGAGAAAGGCCTCCCATGCTTTTTTCAGATTAGGGGCATTGAGCATGAGGGAGGTGGCCGGATTGTTGATTTCATGGGCCACCCCGGCCACAAGGATGCCAAGGGAACTCATCTTGTCCGCCTGGATCAGCTGTTTTTCCCTCAAGGTTGACTGGGCCAGGGCCTTGAGCCTTTCCTTCTGTGCCCCGGCCGCTGTCCAGACAATATAGGCGGACAATAAAAATACAATTCCCATGATGCCCAGGCAGGCCCAGGTAAGCTGGCGGGTAATGATCAAAATCTCGGCCCGTACATCTTCCACATAAATCCCGGTACCGATGATCCATCCCCAGGGTTCAAACCCTTTTACATGGGAAATCTTGGGAACAATTTTTGCCGAATCTTCCTGCCACTGCCACAGATAATCCACAAACCCGGCCTTGTTTTCCTTTACCATGCTCACCACCTCCACGAACAAATGCTTGCCGGCAGGGTCTTCAAACCTGGCGATATTCTGCCCGACCAGGTCCGGCCGATAGGGGTGCATGAGCATGACCGGCGCCATGTCGTTGATCCAGAAATAATCTTTCAGCGCAGGCCCGTAGCGCAGCTGGGCCAGGTGGTCAAGGGCCAATTTTTGGGCCTTTGCCTCTGTGATAAGCCCCTTGCGGGCCTGTTCATGGTAAAGGTCCAGGGTGCTCCAGGCTGTTTCCGTCAGATGCAGGAGGGTCTCCCTTTTTCCGTCCATCATTTTTTCTTCCACCAGGGGAATGATCAGAAGAAAAATGGTCATGATAAACAGGGCCAGGGTCAGGGCCACGGGGATGATGATGCGCAAGGGAAGTGTCCGGATAAAGATTAAATTGTGATGGGTGTCTGACACCATTGCCCCCGGCTATAAGAAAGTTTGAGACCTAGGGGTTGAATAATCAAACACGGGAAAGGTGTCAAGTGCTTTCATCATC
The DNA here is from genome assembly GCA_018816605.1 of Pseudomonadota bacterium. The sequence goes on along the minus strand of JAHIVS010000386.1, from coordinate 3,556 downwards.
GATACGGCCCAGGGGCTGTCCCGAACCGGATGTTCCGGACAGCCCCCCGGCTATTACCTTGTTCTATATTTAAAGCTGGAAAAATCTCTTCTGCCGCTGACCTCTCCTATACCACAGGTCGCGGCAGCACCCCGGCCCGTTCGGCAATTTCAGGCACCATGTGCTCCCATTCAATGGCCATCATGTGGACGCCTGCCACCCCTTCCATTTCCTTGAACTCCGCCACCTGTTCCAGGGCAAATCGAATCCCTTCTTCGGCCTGGTCCTTTTTCTCCACCCCCTTGAGGCGCGCTATCAATGCATCGGGGATGTCCATGCCCGGTACAAATTTTTTCATGAAATTGGCCATGCCGGCATTTTTCATGGGGGTCACACCGGCCAGGATATAGCAGCGTTCATGGAGGCCCATGTCCACAACTTTTTTCATGAAATCCCGAAACTTTTCCATGTTGAAGATGCATTGGGTCTGGATAAAATCAGCCCCGGCCGTTATCTTATTGGCCAGTCTGTACACCCGATATTCGTAGGGGTCTGCAAAGGGATTGCAGGCGGCTCCCACAAACAGCTCCGGCGGAACGTCAATGTCGTCGCCATTCATGAACTTGCCCTCGTCCCGCATCTTTTTAACCAGGGCGATGAGCTGCATGCTGTCAATGTCATGGACATTTTTGGCCTGGGGATGGTTGCCGAAGGACTGGTGATCGCCGGAAAGACAAAGCATGTTCCGAACGCCCAGGGCATGGGCACCCAGAATATCACTCATCATGGCCAGGCGGTTTCTGTCCCTGCAGACCATCTGGAAATTGGGTTCCAGCCCTTCGGTCACCATGAGGGCCGAGGCTGCCAGGGAAGACATCCTCACCACAGCGGTCTGGTTGTCGGTCAGGTTCACGCAATCCACATTGCCCTTCAGATATTTAAATTTTTCCTTGAGATGTTTTACATTGGCGCCCTTTGGGGGACCGCACTCCCCTGTAAATGCAAAATGGCCGGCCTTCAGAACCTTCTCAAGATTGCTGCCTGATTTGAGTTCACTCATGTTAAGATCTCCCGTATATGGATTTTAGCCTAGATATTTCCCTGGACCAGTTCTTCCCGGATGCTGCGCCGGGGACCGCCGTCCCTGGCGGTTGTCCAGTCCTTGAACCCCCGTACGCCCATGAGATCCGCCAATTGCCCTGCTTCCATTTTCTTTTTCACGATGGCATCCCAGATGCACTCGGTCTCTGCATTCACCTCGCACACCCCCTTGGAAGATCCCCCGCAGGGTCCGTGGAGCAGACTTTTGGCGCACCTTGCAATGGGGCACAGCCCGCCGAACATATGGATACCGCAGGTGCCGCAGCCGGCACACCGCTCTTCCCAGACCCCGTGCTGGGTGGCCCCGCCGAAAAAGGTGGTGTTCACGGCCGGATAAAAGGTCTGGGTCTTGTACATTTCAGACAAAAACTGGGGCCCGACACCGCAGGCCATGGAAACCACGCTGTCATAATCATTCACCGCCTCGCCCAGCTCAGCCACATATTCGGTATCGCATTGTCTTTCCAATACCTGGATATCAATATCAATGGGGCTGCCGGCCTTTTTCCGGGCAATTTTAAGAGAGGAGGTCAGAATTTCCACCTCCTTGAGTCCCCCGACATTGCACACAGTAACGCACCCCTTACATCCAAGGATGAGAATTTTATGGTTGTCCGCCACCATCCCCAATATCTCTTCAAGAGATTTTCGATCCGCAACTATCATTTGTCACCTCTGATATTTGGTCTTGTGCCGGGCCGGGGGCCCGGCACAAGAGTGGTTATTGTTACAGACTTCATGCCGCTGTATGATTTTTTACCGGTGTGGGACCAAGGGCCCTTATCCGTTCTGCCATCTCATTGGCAATCTCGGCAAACCGTGCCCCCTGGGCAGAGGAAAGGTTGTACATTTCCACCCGCTCGGGCTCAATGCCCAGTTCCGCAAGAATTTTTTTCACGTGGATAACCTTCCGCCGGGCCTTGAGGTTGCCTTCGATATAATGGCATTCCCCTTCAAGACAACCGGCCACATACACCCCGTCCGCCCCGTCCTCAACGGCATTGAGCAGGTGGAGGATATCCACCCTCCCCGTACACGGCACCTGGATAATCTTTACATCTGCAGAATAGGAAAGTCTCATGGAACCTGCCAGGTCCCCGGCTGCATAAGCTCAGTACTGGCAGCAAAACGCGACTATTCTGGGTTCAAATTCTTGGGTCATGTAAACCTCCCTTCATCCTGATGATAGTGCAAAAATAAATCTGGGTCATGATGCCTTCTCCTCAAACAGGGCATCGGTCTTGGCCATGATCTGCCGGTCGGTAAAATGGTTCAGCCCGATGGCCTTTCCCGGACACTCGGCCACACAGGCCCCGCATCCATGACATTCCGAAGGTGAAATCTGGGCATACCCGTCGGCATGGATATAGGGAATGTGGTAGGGGCAGGTCCTGACACAGGTCAGACAGACCGCACATTTTTCACGGGTCACCTCGGCCACCACACCGCCCACCATGAGAGACTCCCGGGACAGGATCCGCATGGCACGGGCCACGGAAGCCCTTGCCTGGGCAATGCTCTCTTCAATGGGCTTGGGATAATGGGCAAGGCCTGCCACAAACAGGCCGTCGGAAGCAAAATCCACGGGCCGCAGCTTGGCATGGGCCTCCACGAGAAACCCTTCGGTGTTGGTCGGCACCTTGAATTTCTCGAACAAGGCCTTGTTGTCGCCGGGGGTCACCCCGGACGCCAGCACCACCAGGTCCGGATTGATTTTCATCGGCATCTGAAGCACATGGTCCATGACCGTAAATTCCAGGCGGCCTTCCCCGTCTTTTCTCAAGACCGGCATTTTTTCCAGGTCATACCGGATAAACAGAACCCCCAGCTCCCGGGCCTTTTTATACATATCTTCCCTGAACCCGTAGGACCGTATATCCCGGTACACCACATAGACCCGTTTGCGCGGGTCCATTTCCTTGAGGGCAATGGCGGATTTGAGACTATGGGTACAGCAGACCTTGGAGCAATAGGGATTTTCCGCATTCCGGGACCCCACGCACTGGACAAACACAATGGCCCTGGCCGTGGTGACGCTCACATCCTTTTCCCGTAAGGCTTTATCCATATCCAGATGGGTGAGCACATCGGGATGATCCCCGTACAGGTATTCTTTTGGTTTATATTCCATGCCGCCCGTGGCAATGATGGCAGCCCCGTGTTCAATTTTAATCTCCTTTGGGGGAACCTCTTTGCCGTTGACAGCAATGGTGGTGGTAAAATTGCCCATGGAGCCTGTGGTATGGGCTATATGGGCTTCCGTGTACAGGGTGATGGCGCTGTTGGCCTTGGTCTGGATGATCAGGTTTTCCAGATAATCCTGGATGGGTTCTCCCTTCCAGGTGGCATTCAGCTGCCGGGCAATACCGCCCAGAACATCTGATTTTTCCACCAGATGGACGGCCACCCCCTGGGCGGCTGAGGCCAAAGCGGCTTCCATCCCGGCCACACCGCCTCCCACCACCAGCATGGATTT
>JAHIVS010000700.1 GCA_018816605.1 Pseudomonadota bacterium | reverse complement strand
GTTGAAAGAGTGAGCACCGGGCGCAATCGGGCATTACTTGTCTTCCATTAATTTTTCAACTTCAAGCATCTTGCCAAGCGCCAGTTCTGCCGGCACCAGTGGACGTTTACAGTTTTTACAGACCAGCATATCCACGGGGTAACCGGAGCCAAGGTAGCTGACGTTGACTGAAGCAACTTCAAGCGGCGCACCGCACTTGCCGCAGGTCCATTGACTTTTTAGGGAATCGAGGGATGAGTCGCTCATGAAGCCCTACCTTCCAATTCCATGCGGTGGCTGTAGGCGTTGTGAACTCTCCAGGCATCGCCTTCACGAGAAAATTCAACCCAATAGGTGATCAGGTTGGGTTTGAAGAAGGCCAGGGTGTGGCCGGTTTGCTGGTTTTTAAAGCTTTCACCGCTGGTTTCGGCGAATTCGATCACTTTTTGCACATCTTCCACCAGAATCAAACGCTCTTCCAGCGTGACGCGCATTTCTGTCGTGAGAAGTAGTGTGTAGCGTTCATAGGATTCGGTCATGGGATGCTCCTTGCCTGTGATTAACTTTATCATTTTTTCTTTAGCCCTCAGGCGGTTCTCGTGGCGCTGAGAGTAATCCGGTCCCTTGCGGCGGGCAAGTTGATCGAGGTTTTCGCCGAAGATCAGGTCGAGCAGGTGCAGGGTGGGTTTGCCCTGGCCTGCCAGCAGGTCGCGGCACATGACACAATAGGTCAGGTAATCCGCGTCGTCTTCTGAGGCGCGACGTTTGAGGATGTCTTGCACCAGTTCTGGATGCGCCAACCAGGCCACACCGCCATACCCGCAGCACTCTGTAAGGTCGCGAGACATTTCGAGTTCGTGGTGGGTGATTCCCATGGCGTCCAAGCCGGTGCGAACAGCGTCCTGCCATTTATCCACATACCGGCTGGTGCACGGATCGTGAATTGCCAGTGAACGGGAGTATTGACGCGAGGCAGGGAAAAGCGTGTGCGCTTCAAACACCTGCCAGGCGGAGAGCGTTTCAATTTCGGGCAGAGCGGTAGAAAACATGCGCAGGCAGCTTGTGCAGGCCAGCACCAGCTTGGGCTTACCAAGCGCAAGCCATTGAGTTTTGAATTCCAACATGGTTTGGGCGAAGAGTTCCTGCTCACCAGACCAATCCGCGGGGGCGCCGCAGCAGCGCAGCATCACTCCCAGTTTGGGTAGCACAGACGCCAGTGATTGGTACAGCTTGGGGATGTATTCAGGGTTGGAGGCGCTCAACTGACAGCCTGGGAAGAAGAGGTAATCACAGGTTTCGCTGCCATCTGCAGTTAAGTTGAGTGCGACGCGCGCATCGTTGCTAAAGCCCATGTCGCGCAGGGCGAAATCATGTGCGGATGGGGGCATTTTGTTTGTTTTAACCATGATCTGGCGCACTTCGCGGGCGACCTCACCCATGTTCAAATCAGTGGGGCAGACCTCGGCGCACAATCCGCACAGCGTACACGAGTTGATCATTTTGTTGGCTGTTCGTGCACGCATGATGATGGACAGGTTGTTGTAAATTTCACGCACATATTTGCGGGGATAGCTGCCGTAATGCTTGAGATATTCGCAAACCTTCACGCATTCCATGCAGTCGCACTGAAGGCAGCGTTTGGCTTCTTCGATGGCCTCTCTGGTGGAATAGCCCGCTTTGAAGTGCGGGATAGTATCGCTTTTTTCGATTTTGGAAAGGCTGGTAATTAAACGCGTGTCGTAGGCGCCTTCGTTAACGCGGGAGGCGGTCAGTGAAACGTTCTGTAAAAAGCGGTCGATTGAGATGGCGGCGCGGCGTCCGTCTGAGACGGAGAAAATGGTGGAGGGTAGGCGCAGCAGACTACCCCCGGCGAAAACATTCGCCTGGTTGGTCTGAAAGGTATCAGGGTTGACTTGCAGCGAATGATCGGGGTTGGTCAGCAAGTTGAAGGGGTTGGATGCTCCTGCTCCGGTGCCCAGGTAGCAGGCGTCAAACTGGAGGGCATCAACCGATACGGGAGTGAGTTCAGTGTTGAAATGAACTTCAATGCCCAGGTCAATGATGCGTTCAATTTCGCGATGGATGACCTCGCCGTGTAACTGATCTTCGTTATAACTCCACAACCTGCCGCCGAGGCGGTTTTCACGTTCGTAAAGCGCGACTTGGTAACCCTTTTTGACGAGTTCAAAAGCCGCAGTCAGCCCGCTCAAGCCGCCGCCGATGATCAGTACGCGAGCATCCTTTTGGGGAAGCAGCATGGGTTTGGTAATCAGGTGATCAGAGTGTTGGATGCAAGCCAGCTCAAGCGCCGCCACCTGGATATCCCCGCCGACGGACTTACGGTAGCAGGCTGCCTGGCAGGGCTGGTCGCAGGTGCGCGCGATGATTTCGGGGAAGGGGATGGTTTTATAAAGCGTCTTGAAGGCAGCCTGAAAATCGCCGGTGGCGATGGCCGCGATCAGAGCGCGCACATCCACATGAGCGGGGCAGTGCGCCGCGCAAGGTGGAGCACACTCCTGGATGCACTGATCTTCAAGTTCTCGTAAGCGCGTTTGATCCATAACAAATCCCGGTTTGATTGATGTATTCATTATACATAGGGATAATTGTTTTTATAATTAAAAGAACTCTCTCCTGCCCCCTCTCCCGCGCGCGGGAGAGGGGTGAAACCTATCTATTAAGAAGCGGTCTTGTTCAGGTGAGGGTCAAATTTTGAATGATATTTTGGCGAGATTATTTTTGTTCTCTCACCATTTTGTTAGAGTAACCTCTTACTTCGGCAGCGCAGCCAACACCTTTTCAGGTCGGGCGGGCAGTTCGCGCACGCGGGCGCCGCTGGCCCAATAAACTGCGTTGAGGATGGCTGCATGCGGGGCGGTATTGGGTAATTCACCCACACCGGAAGAACCGAAGGGGCCAGTCTTGCGGGGGTTGTCATAGTAAATGATCTCAATATCATCGGGCACATCTTTGGTGTAAGGAATGCCACATTTGACCATGTTGGTGTGTTTATGAATGTCTTCGAAATCTTCACTCAATGCAAAACCGATACCCTGGGTCAGACCGCCATAGATCTGGCCGTCAACCACCAGTTTATTATTGATCTTGCCTACATCAGCCACCATGGTCAACTTATCCACTTTAACTTTGCCGGTCTTGGTATCCACGCTGACTTCGGCCATGAAGACGCCATACATGTAATTGTCGATGGGAGCACCTTGGCCGGTATCGGGGTCACCGATGGCGGCATTGGAGGAATAACGTCCTGAATAACGAGTGGGCAGGTCTTTGGCGACCACTTCATCGTAGCTCATGTACTTACCGCAAGACTGGATAATCGCTTCAAGCATGTTTTCGCAGGCGATCTTGATGGCATTGCCAATGATCACCTGGCTGCGGCTGCCGCCGGCAGGGCCCCCATCTGGAGCTTTGGCAGTGTCGTTCAATTCCAGGCGAATCTGATCGGGGCGGACGCCCATCGGACGCAGCGCTTCATGGGCACAGCCCAATGCACCGGCATCCGCACCCTGACCGTGATCGCTCCAGGTGGTCGAAACAAGCACTCCGCCGTCTTTCAGCAATTCAACCCAGGCTTCGGCAGTATCAGGGCCATCTCCGCCGGCGCCGTATATGCCTATGCTGACGCCGACGCCCTTTTTGAGTTCCGGGGTGGTGGCTTTGGCGGCTTTTTCTTTGGCGTCTTTATATTTCGGGCGCAGGATGTCAATCATGGCTTCGAGGCTGAAGGTCTCGGGGGTTTGACCGGTGGGGGTGGTGGCACCGGGGCGGTAAATGTTTTTGTAGCGCAGTTCCAACGGATCCATGCCAATTTTCTCGGCGAGTTCGTCCATTAGGGATTCAGAGGGGAACTCACTTTCAGGTGCGCCGTATCCACGGTAGGGAGCGCCCCAGGCGTGGTTGGTGCAGACCGTTTTGCCAACACCACGAATGCTGCGGATGTCGTAACCAGCGCCGATGAATTGAGCGCCCTTGTGGGTGAGCAGATCGCCGAACTCGGAATAAGCGCCGTGATCCACGATCCAGTCCGTTTCCATGGCGAGGAGCTTGCCGGCAGCATCTGCGCCTAACTTAACCTTGGTGAAGAATGGTGAGCGCTTGCCGGTGTAGGTGATGAACTGCTGGTAATCGTATTCCAGATAAACAGGTTTCTCAGTAGCCATGCAGGCGACGCCTAAAATGGCTTCGATGGTGGGGCAGAACTTGTAGCCAAAGGTGCCGCCGGCGGTGTTCTGCACCATGCGCAATTTGGCAGCGTCGATGCCTAAACCATCTGCGATCATCATGGCATGCAGATAGAGGGCAATACTTTTTGAATGGATGGTGAGGCGGTCTTCCTCGTCGAAGTAAGCAAAGCCCATATCGGGTTCAATGGTGAGATGGGGTTGGCGTTGGGTGTAATAATTCTGTTCAATCACATGTGCCGCTGAATCCATCAAGGGTTTGGATTCGGGTCCTTTGACTACACCCTGGGTAAAGTAGATGTTGGGGGTGCCGGGGTGGATTTCGATGGCATCATCAGCCATGGCGGCTGGGGCGCTCATGTAAGCGGGAAGTTCTTCAAGACTAACTTTGACTTTTTCAGCAGCAGCCAGCGCTTGTGCTTTGGTATCTGCGCAGACGACGGCGAGCGCGTCGCCATATTGAAAGACTTTGGTGTCACATAGAATGGGACGATCCCAGCCGTCGCATTTATTTGTCGGGAAGGTTACCAGACCATTGATGCGGTTGTTGCCTTTGACATCTTTGTGGGTTATGACTTTGAAAACACCGGGCATTTTTTCGGCTTCGGAGGTGTCAATGCCAAGAATGTTGGCATGGCTGACTTTGGCTTGAACGATGGCAAGCTGCAGTGTGCCTGGGGGCATCTTGAGACCCAGGTCGGCGCCATAATCTGCGGTGCCGGTGACCTTGGCAACTGCTGACGGACGGGGATAAGTTCCGCCGTAAATGCGTCCGTCGGCGGGAAGTTTATATTCGAGTGAATCTGCGGGTTGGTCACCGCGTATGACTGCGGCGGCGTCCATTACTGCATCCACGACAGGTTTGTATCCCGTGCAGCGGCAGGCATTGAGGTTTTTTTGGAACCAGGTGCGCACATCTTCACGGGTGGGGGAGGGATTGGATTCAAGCAGCGCTTTTGAAGAGACCACAAAACCGGGCATGCAATATCCACATTGGGGAGCACCGTGGAGAATTAGTGCTTTTTGAATGGGATCGAGATTGTCTGGGGTACCAATGCCTTCGACGGTGGTGATGCAAGCCCAATCAGCCACTTTGCTCATTTTTGTGATGCATGAGCGCACCAGTTTTCCATCCATGATGACCGAGCATGCGCCGCAATGACCTTCGTTGCAGCCAACTTTTGTACCGGTCAGGTGCAGTTGTCCTCTGATTACTTCAGCCAAAGAGGTATTCGGTTCAGCTATGATAATTCGCGGGACGCCATTGATCATGACACTCTTTTTTAACATGCATTCCTCCTCAAGGACGAACTTATATAGTGTGATAAATTGTAATAATTTCAAAAAGGAATTAATAGGATCTTCTGTGACAACCTGATAATGTAAAAAAATTATACAATATTTGACCTCAGAAAAGCAATCAAATTTAAGGTAGACTGTTAAAAATGTCACAATTTCTATGAAAGAATGTCGAAATCGGAAGGATTATGTTAATAATCTGATGAAATTGGCAATCCTTAGATTCATACTAGTGAAGCAAGGTTTTCCGCTGCAGATCGCCTTGTTTTCAGGGTTACATTTGGATTTTATGGGATAG
>JAHIVS010000385.1 GCA_018816605.1 Pseudomonadota bacterium | reverse complement strand
TTTCTTTGAAGTGCCGGTATGGGGCATGATATCCACCACATTGGTGACCATAATATCATGGAAATGAAGGGCACAAAACAACTCCGGCCTACCTGTTCCCTGTGCGATCATGGAAGGGACCAGGGTGGAGGAATTGGTGGTAAAAATCGTGTGAGCCGGGCAAATCTTGTTAAATTGGGCAAACACCGCCTGTTTGAGTTTGGGATCTTCGGGAACCGATTCATTGATCAGGTCCGCGTCTTTGCCAGCAGCTTCCGGGTCGGATGAAAACCGGATACGCTTTTGTGCCGCAACGGCCTGATCGGAACTCACCCGCTTGTGCCGGGCCAGTGAATCTGCCAATTTCCCAAGGCGTTTTCCCGCCTGTTCAAGGGCCTGATCAAAGGGGTCATACACGGTTACATCAAACCCCCAGGCCGCGCATTGCAGGCCAATTTGAAGCCCCATGGTCCCGGCCCCCAAAATCAATACCCGTTCAATTTTTGTTTCCATCTTTGCCCTTTTCTCCCTCTTCTCTATCATTATTCCTAAGATTCATATGAACCACATTTTCTTATTAGTCGATTTTTCTTATCAGCCAACTGTGCTTATCAGCCAAAGGCGGCATCTTCCATGTCCAGGGCTGCACCAGAAAGCCCCTGAACAGATTTCATCCGTCCATGGGTGATGGGCAGAATGGTTTCCATATAAAAGGTAGCCATGGTGATGATTCCCTGGTAAAAAATCCGGTCCTTTTCCTTTTTGACTGTATCAAGGGCCTTGTTTGCCGCGACAGCCCGCCACAAATGCATCCATCCCAAAATCACATCCCCTGCCACCTCCAGAAAAGGATGGGCATGGGCAAATGCGGCGGCATATTTTTCTGACATGGCGGCTGTTCCCAGACCAAGAGCGGTCAAGCCAAAGGCGTTCACACTTTTTTCCAAGCGGTCTGCCAGGGGGGCCAGGGTGTCACTCTTTTTTGCAGCCAGGATGGTTTTGCCCATCTCAGCGAGCAGGCCAGTGAACACCATTCCTTTTTTCATGCCCAGTTTCCGCCCCAGAAGATCCATGGCCTGGATCCCGTCGGTTCCCTCATAGATGGAAGCGATTTTGGCATCCCTCACCAACTGCTCCACCGGGTATTCACTGGTATATCCATACCCGCCAAACACCTGTACGGCCTGGACACAGACCTCAAACCCCCGCTGGGCGCAATAGGCCTTTACCACAGGGGTTAACAGCCCGATCATTTGGTCTATGCTTTCCTTTTCTTCCGGGGTTGCGGCAAGCATTTTTTTATCAAACAAAGAGCCCACGTAATAAACCAGGCTTCTCATGCCATCCACGTGGACCTTCATCCAGGTGAGCATTCGTCTGACATCCGGGTGCTGAATAATGGGGATGGAAGGGGCATCTAAATTTTTGAGCTGGGTAAGGTCCTTTCCCTGAATCCGCTGCCTGGCATAATCCAGGGCATAGAGATAGGCCAGGGATGCGGTGCTGCTGCCCTGGAACCCCACATTCAGCCTTGCCTCATTCATCATGTGGAACATGATGGCCAGCCCCTTGTTTTCCTCCCCGAGAAGAAATCCCCGGCAGTGGTTTTTTGAACCCAGGGCCATGGAGCAGGTGGCAGAGCCGTGGAGCCCCATTTTTTCCTCGGTTCCCACACAGACCACGTCGTTGAAGTCTCCAAGGCTGTGGTCTTCATTGACCCATATTTTGGGTACGATAAAAATAGAAACCCCGGCGCTGCCTTTGGGAGCCCCTTCAATGCGGGCCAAAACCGGGTGGATGATATTTTGTGTCATATCATGGTCGCCTGCCGTGATAAAAATCTTGTTGCCCGTAATGGCCCAGGTGCCGTCGGGAAGTTGCCGGGCGCTGGTGGTCAGCGCTCCCACGTCAGACCCTGCATCAGGTTCGGTGAGCAGCATGGTGCCGCTCCATTTTGCCGTGTAGAGATTTTTCAAAAACAGATCTTTTATCAATTCTGTCCCATAGAGTTCAATCATTTTTCCGGTGCCGTGCCCCATATGAACATAACCGCTCAGGGAATAATTGGCCGCCAGCATATAGTCCAGGGCTGCCATGGAAATCAGGAAGGGCAAGCCCTGGCCTCCCCATTGGGGATCTTCGGGAAGCGCTGTCAATTGAGCTTCCAGGATCAAAGCCCTTGCCCGGTGAAAAGAATCCGCCACGGTTACCCGGCCATTTTCAAACCGCACCCCCTGGCGATCCCCATCGGCCAGGGTGGGCAGCAACTCTTTGATGGCAAGCTTCCTCGTTTCGGCAATGATCATGTCAAAGCTCTTTTTTGAAAAATCTGAAAATTGATCGGCCTTGACCAGCTCGTCTGCATGGAGCAGTTCGTACAAAATAAACTCAATCTCTCGTTGATCGGCAATAAATTGGGCCATTGGGTTTTTCTCCTATAAGATTAGACCAGCATCCCACCGTCACAAATCAGGCTGGCACCGGTGGTAAATGAAGCGGCATCGGACACCAGATA
>JAHIVS010000046.1 GCA_018816605.1 Pseudomonadota bacterium | reverse complement strand
GGATCTGGCTTCCCAGAATGTCCGTCTGGCAGTTCTTCCGGAACTCTTTTCCTGCGGATTTGACAATAGGCATTTAAAGGCGCATTCTCGCCATACGGATTCCATTCTGGAACGCTTGTCCGGGTTTGCCAGGATCCATGGCATGGCCGTTGCCGGGAGTCTTCCTGAATCGGCCAACGGACAGGTTTATAACACCCTGTACTTTGTGGATACAAACGGATCGATCATGGACCCCTATAGAAAACTGCACCTGTTCAGGCTGACCAGTGAACACCTGTTTTACGGGGCCGGAGACAAGGCCGTAACCATTGATACCAGCCTCGGGCGAATGGGGTTGGTGATCTGTTATGACTTACGGTTTCCCGAGTTGGCCCGCAAGCTTTTTCTGGCAGGAGCCGAGATGATACTTGTCTCTGCCCAATGGCCGTCTCCAAGAAAGCATCACTGGCATCATCTGGCAGTGGCCCGGGCCATTGAGAATCAATTGTATATGGTCTGTGCGAACCGGACGGGAACAGACGAAAGCCTGGCCTTTCCCGGTATGTCCATGATCGTAGATCCCTTGGGGGAAGTCCTTGCAGATGCCGGTGCATTCAATAGTACCGCTGTGGCAACCATTGAGATGGAACGGGTGGTCCGGGTGCGGCAGATGATTCCCTGTTTAACCGACAGAAGGGCAGATGTCTATGGACAATGAGATGGGTAAAATCGTTGGCTTTGACGAAATCCGCTCCCTTGCAGATATCTACCGGGCCGGTCGAAAACGGATTGTGTTCACCAACGGGTGTTTTGATATCCTCCATGCAGGGCACGTCTCTTATCTTTCCATGGCGGCAGGGCTGGGCGATGTTCTTGTGGTGGGACTCAATTCCGACCTTTCGGTAAAAAAAATCAAGGGAGAAAAACGCCCGGTAATTGGTGAGGCCCACAGGGCCTGCGTGATCTCCGCCCTTGAATCTGTGGACCATGTGGTTCTGTTTGATGATCCGGATCCGGGTCAATTGATTGAAACCATTTGCCCGGACATCCTTGTCAAAGGGGCGGACTGGACGGAGGATAAGATCGTAGGCGCCGCCTTTGTCAGGGAAAACGGGGGCAGGGTGGAACGTATTGTTCTGGAACCCGATATTTCCACCACAAAAATCATTGAACGGATCGGCAGGCTTTATTATGGGCAGATCTGAAATAAAAACCTTTGAATTTGAATTGTTTAAAGATTGTGCAGACCTTTTCTGCGCCGTGTTTTCACGGGCAGGGGGCGTGAGTTCCCTTTGTTTTGATTCCTTGAATGTCGGGTTGAATTCAGGGGATGAACCCTTGGCTGTTGAAGAAAACAGACGTCGCATACTGGAGAGAGCAGGGGCCCGGCAGGCGGTTTTTCTTAACCAGGTCCATGGGACAAAGATCCATGTGTTCACCGGAGAGAATCCGCAAATTCCCATTGTGGCAGATGGGGTGGTGACCGACAGGCAAGGCGCCGCGCTCATGGTCCAGGTGGCAGACTGCCAGGGGGTATTGCTGTTTGATCCCCAAAAAAAGGTCATTGCAAATGTTCATTCCGGATGGCGGGGCAGTGTTCAGAATATTATCGGTAACTGCATTGATGTGATGGTCACAAGGTTCCAGTGTGACCCCGGGCATATCCGGGCAGGGATTTCTCCTTCCCTGGGGCCCTGTTGTGCCGAGTTTGTCAATTACAAGGATGAAATACCCAAATGCTTGTGGCCCTATAAACTGCCGGACAGACCCTATTTTGATTTTTGGAAAATTTCCAATGACCAGCTGATGGAAAAAGGTGTGAAACCGGAAAATATTGAGACAATGAATATTTGCACCCATTGCAGCACCAATACCTTTTATTCCTATCGCCGGGAAAAAAAAACCGGCAGGTTTGCCTGTGTTATCTCATTGAAGCACTAAGGTGAACCGGTGATCCTTGCCTGGGACCTGATAAATTTTATAGTAAAGAATATATGATGGAAAAGACAGAAAAGATTTTATTGACCCAGCGTGTGACGGCATCGGGTTGAGCGGCCAAACTGGATCCAGGGACGCTGGATCGAATTGTTTCAGGGCTTGATATCTTATCCCATCCGGATTTGATCGTGGGGCTTTCCACGCCGGATGATGCCGGGGTTTTCAGGCTCAATGACCAGACCGCCCTGATCCAGACATTGGATTTTTTGACCCCGGTCACAGATGATCCCTATGAGTTTGGTCAGATTGCGGCAGCCAATTCTTTAAGTGATGTCTATGCCATGGGCGGGACTCCTTTGACAGTGATGAATATCGTCTGTTTCCCCAGTTGTGGTCTTCCCGAAGAGGTTCTTGCCCAAACCTTAAAAGGGGGGCAGGACAAAATCAATGAGGCCGGCGCCGTCCTCGTGGGCGGCCATTCCGTGGATGACCCGCAATTTAAATACGGACTTTCCGTCACCGGGATTGTACATCCGGACAAGGTGCTGACCAATTGCACGGCAAGGGTCGGTGATGCCATTGTCCTGACCAAACCCATTGGAACCGGCATCATGTCGACGGCCATCAAGGCAGGCCTTGCAAAGCCGCGCCATATCCGGGAAGCGGTTGCCGTTATGTCACACCTCAATCGGTATGCGGCCCAAGTGATGGCAAAATTTTCGGTTAATGCCTGCACCGATGTGACCGGATTCGGACTTGCCGGCCACCTGATGGAAATGGCAAAGGGAGCCAAAAAACAGATAGCCCTCTATTCCCAAAAAGTTCCTTTGCTGGAAAATGTTCTTGCCTTTGCCCAAATGGGGCTTGTTCCGGCCGGAGCCCATAAAAACAGGGCATTTTTCAAGGAGTTGACGCGGATTTCTCCTGGTCTGCCCCTGGCACTGGTGGACCTGATGTTCGATCCCCAGACATCGGGCGGGCTTTTGATAAGTTTGAAAACAGAGGATGCCCCTTTCTGTGTTACGCAAATGGAGAAAATCGGAATAAACGCCTGTGTTGTCGGCACGGTTACCAAAGAAAGCAGCACAGGGTTTTTGGATATTATTTAATGCTTTTTTCACATTGACTTGAGTGGATTCATATGATATTTGCTCTCAAGATAAATTGATCTTTGTAAAGTCAAAGACCGATCCTGGAGGCTGTAAACGGGGAGAGGCAGAAGGATGAAAAAAGAAACCGGCAAAACCATAAGAGAACTGGGGTATTTTGCCAGTCTTGGCATGTCAGTGGCGCTTTCGATTTTTATCGGCCTTGGTATCGGGGTTTGGCTTGATAAAAAGTTTGATACAGAACCTGTTCTTTTGTTTGTGGGGCTGGCCTTCGGTATTGCCGCAGGCTTCAGCAACATCGTCAGGGCAGGGAAAAAAGGGCAGAAGTATTGATGCAGGATCTTCAGAAAATTGTTAATTTTGTCACCAGAACCAATTGGTTGCTGTTCATGGGCAGCAGCTTGCTGGCAATGATGACAACCCCGACCAAGGTCTCATTGGGGGTTTTGCTGGGCGGCCTGATTGTGGCAGTCAATTTTCAATTATTGAAGAAAACAATTGTTAATAATTTAAGCCCCGAAGTGGTATCAGTAAAAGGGCGTTCCCTTGTGGGGAATGTTCTGGTGAAATATTATATCCGATTTGTAATAAGCGGCGCTCTTATTTTTCTGCTTATATCAAACCATATTGTTCATCCGTTAGGCCTTTTGGCGGGACTTTCGGTGGTTGTTGCAAGCATGTTTCTGGCAACGTTGCTTGAGTTAACGAGATTATTTTTCAAGGAGGCGGTATAAGGTGGAACATCCATATTTGTTACTAACGTCATTGTTTGGAATGCTGGGAATGGAAGAGTGGGCAGCCGCGCACCCGCATGTTACCTATATGTGGCTGGCCATGATCATATTGATTTTTTTCGGCTGGCTCGCAGGGAAGAGCGTTTCCCTGGTCCCGAAAACTGCACAGAATGTTTTTGAGGTACTGATTTCAGGCCTTGAAGAATTCATGGTAACAATTACAGGTGACGAAGGCAGAAAATCGTATCCCCTTGTTTTGACCATCTTTTTGTTTGTTCTTTTGGGCAACCTCATGGGACTTGTTCCTAGCTTTTTTCCGCCCACCGCCAATATCAATACCACGCTCGGGCTTGCCCTGATTGCTGTATCCTGGAGCCATGTGGTGGGAGTTCAACGCCATGGCATCAAATATATCAAACATTTTCTAGGGCCTGTTCCGGCCATGATCCCCTTGTTTCTCCCCATTGAGATTATCGGACATACCGCCAGGGTGCTGTCTCTTACCTTCCGTCTTTTCGGAAACATGGCAGGACATGAGCTGGTTGTGGGCATCCTTCTGGGCTTGGGGGGCATGTTTCTGGCACCGCTTCCGGTTATGGCCCTGGGATCTTTTGTGGCCCTGGTACAGGCATTTGTATTCTTTTTATTGGCCACCATGTACATTGCAGGTGCAATAGAGGAATCTCATTAGTAAGGCGTTTTTACGGGAACTTGGAAGAAGCCCCCGTTATTATTTATATTAATTAATTGTTATAAGGAGTAAAACATGGAATTTCTAGTTGGTAGTGTATGGGCAGCAGGTCTTGCAATCGGTATTGCCGCATTTGGTTGCGGTATTGGTCAGGGCCTTGGTCTTGCAGGCGCAATG
>JAHIVS010000045.1 GCA_018816605.1 Pseudomonadota bacterium | reverse complement strand
CACTTTCAGCCAGCTTTTTGCGAAGAAGGGCAATGATAAGGCTCACGGGATAGGACAATTGCCTGCGGCCCACAAGCCTTGGGAGCGGGTCTTGTCCTTCAACCGGTTCCCGGGTTTTCAGCCAGGCATACCCTTCGGATGCATCCAGCAACAATTCCAGGCCCAGAACCTGCACATAATCACGCACTGCAATCTGACCCTCTTCAAGCTGCTGCCAGAGGCGTTCATCCTTTTCCCGGAAGACCACCCCTTTCATCAAAGCGATCAGGGGGATTGATATCTTAACCGGATGATTGTCTGCTGTATCCATCATTCACCTCGAAAAAATTACGGAGGAAAAGGTTGCTTGACGGGTCACGCCGCCGGCATCTGTCCAGGACACCCGGTGTTGGCGGGAGTCGTCAAATTGGGCCTTGTCATCATCCCCTGCCAGACTCAGGTAGGTGATAAGTTCTGCCAGGCCTTTCTCCAGGGGATGCTCGGCAAGGATTTGTTCAAGGGTCACCTGATCCCGTGTCTGAAGGCAACTGCGGATAATGGTCTTTAATTTGAGCCGGTCCACAAACACGGTCGCATACAACATATCCCAAGGAATATCCGACCCATCTCCCAGGAATACGGTTTCCTCAATCACGGGTTTTATGGGAAAGGTGTAAAGGGGTCGTTCCATGGGAAGAAAAATGGAGGGACCGGATGCATCAATGGCCATGAAATCGTTTCCTGGCATGTTCATTTTTACTTGAACAGAACGGCTTTCAATGCTTTGAATCACCTGCATGATCCGTTTGTTTTCAAGAAACGCCTGATCGTCCAGGTAACGCCGCAACTGCCCGGACAATTTGGCCACGGTCCGCTGGGTATGCTCACCTGCCGCAAGCCAGTCATAATGGACCCGCTTCAGGCGCATGTCCGGGGACAGCGCCTTGACGGCCCCCAGTTCAAAAACCCTGTGCATCAGCCCGGACAATTCTTCCTGTCTGTCCGGTGACATGAGCAGATCCCAGAAGGCATTGAAACTCTTTCCCTGGTCAGAGTCGGCAATCACATCCCGCTCACCGAAAAAATCCTCAAGCAGCATCTCCTTGCTGCCTTCCCAAAGGGCAATCTGCTCCCGGGTCTTTCGATCCAGGTTTCTGAAATTGTACTCCACCGCACGAAAATCGCTCAACAATTCCCGTGCGGTTTTGTTGATCAGCAAAAACCGATCTTTGAGGGCCGTGTCATCCAGCACATCCAGACGGCCCTCCCGCACACGGGCAAGCTCCTTGTCAATATCCGCCCTTCGTTTTTCAAGCTCCTTTATCCGAACAGCTGCATCCGCCTCGGTGCCGTCCACCATCTGGTGCAACAATTCAAAAATGGTCATCAGCCGGGATTCCGTACCGATAAAGGGCCGCTGAATTAAATTTTCAAGCCAGGTTAAGGCATTTTCCACCGAAGGCATCAGATCATAATACACCTCATCCGACCCCTGGGGATAAAATTTCCGAAGCCACCCCTTTTCCTCGCCTGCCCAGTCATCCAGATAGGTCTCCGCAACCCTGGGAAATGCATCCTCTCCTTCAATTTCCCGCAGGGCAAACAAAAAGTCCTCCAATGCCGACGCAAGATTTGCCCGGCTCATCCGTCGATGGTTGGGCACAATAAAGCTCTTATGGATAAACGCGGCGATGAGCGGGCTATGATCCGCCACCAGCAGTTTCCAGGCCGGATGGTTTTTTCTCAACGCCTTTAATGTGGAATAGTCAAAATCCATATCACTCAATGCCGTCTAATCCGGGATACCCCTCCAATAGCAGTATGTTTCTTGTTTGAATTAATTATTGCTCTAAAACCAACGATCACCCTCGATCACTCAATTTGTGGTCGGTCTCAAACCCGATAACAATGAACGACTTATTTTCTCGAAAACCATGGCAGCGAAATTTTTGCGAAGCTCTGAATTTGTATCCATTCACGGGGGGTGGATGGACGCTATAACCTATTGAAATTATGGACAAATCATGCATAGCGTAACCTACTGAAATAATTACAAATAAATCTAGATTTTTCATTTTCAATATGCTATGCTCCTATTCATGGAGAT
>JAHIVS010000384.1 GCA_018816605.1 Pseudomonadota bacterium | reverse complement strand
TTGTTTCTCCATGCCCTGGCCAACCGCCTGGTGGTGTTTAAAAAAGAGGGGATTTCTCTTTTTGAAGGCACCTACCAGGAATTTCTGGACAAAGAAGGATGGGAAGACGAAGAAGGGCTTCCAGCTCCGGAGGCCCCAAAACCCAAAACCGATTCCCTGTCCAAAAAAGAACTGCGCCAAAAAAAATCTGAAATAATTGCCAGCCGTTCAAAGGCCATCAATCCCATTCAAAGGGCCATTACCCGGACTGAAGATACCATAGAAGAAAAAGAAGGCCGTATCCAGAAAATAAATGAGCAATTGTTGATCGCTTCCCAACAACAGGACGGCCAAGGGATTGCGACCCTGGCAAAGGAACTGGCAGGCCTGGAAAAAGAGGTTGAATCCCTGTTCGAAGCGCTTGAGTTGCAAATGGATGAAATGGAATTAAAAACAAAAGATTTTGAAAAAGAACTCAACGCATTGGAAGGATGTTAATTAAGATGGACAAAAAAACTTTTACATTTTATTATGGGCTGGTCCTAATAGCGGTTGGACTGGGGGTTTTTTACCGGATACCCCAGGTAATGCCAAAGGTTGCGACCATAGAATTTTTCAGCGGAAAATTGATGGTGATTAAATTTTGTTTTTACGTGCTGGGCATACTTTTGGTCCTGGCAGGCGGTATAAGGGTTTTTAAGAATTATAAAAAATAGCTAACACCCTAGACCATTGGAAAAATTGAATGGCAAAATCAGTTTCCAGTCTTAAGTCAACGATTAAAGATCAGTCGGGAGCCGGCAAGACCAAAATAGGCGAAATCCTTTCAAAAGAAGGCCAGATCACCAGTATTCAACTAAACGAAGCCCTGGATGTTCATAAAAAAACCAATGAGCGTTTAAGCAGTATTCTCTTAAACAAGGGCTATATTGATCCGGATACGATCATCAATGTTCTGGGCCGGCTGTATAATTATACGGTTGTCCAGTTTTCTGAAATCAAACCCAATCCCGCGGTTTTAAAAATTCTTCCCTTTTCCATGGCCAAAAACCTTATGGTTTTTCCCCTTGAAATCAAGGGAGACGATCTGTCGGTGACCATGGCGGAACCAACGGATACCACGGTTGTTGAAGAGCTTCACAAAAAAACCCAAAAAAATATCCAGGTGTTTGTCTCCACTGAGAATGATATCATCCAGGCCTACCGGGATTTTTACAAAATCAGTGACGAGGAGTACAAAAGTTTTCTTCACTTTGAAGAGGATGCAGAGGATGATGAACCTGTCACCTCTGTGGAAGACTTTGGAACCCTTGTCTCCGAGGCGGCAGGAGAAGTGGAGGTCGGGTTTTACGAGGATGATGTCCAGGATCAGTTCATGGCATCTGATGCCCCTATCATCAAGCTGGTGAACGGAATCTTGACCAAGGCCATCAATGACGGGGTGTCCGATATCCACATCGAACCCTTTGAAAAATCTTTCCAGGTCAGATACAGGCTTGACGGCGGCATGTACAAGGCCATGAACCTTCCGTTGAGCATTAAAAATGCGGTTATTTCCCGGATCAAAATTCTGGCGGAACTGGATATTGCCGAAAGAAGGATTCCCCAAGACGGCAGAATTAAATTACGGTTCGGGAAAAAAAAATCCGTTGATTTCCGGGTATCCAGCCTGCCCACTCTGTTCGGGGAAAGCATTGTCATGCGTATCCTGGACCAGAGTGCCCTGAGTATCAACCTGACCAAGCTTGGGTTTGAAGCTGCCACCTATGAGACCCTGAAACGCTGTATTTCCCTGCCTTACGGCCTTGTACTGGTCACCGGCCCCACAGGGAGCGGCAAAACCACCACCTTGTATTCGGTTCTCAACAGGCTCAATAAAGATGATATTAAAATTCTCACGGCAGAAGACCCGGTTGAATTTAATTTTAAGGGCATCAACCAGGTTCCGGTGAAAGAAGCAGTGGGCATGACCTATGCCAAGGCGTTAAAGGCCTTTCTCCGCCAGGATCCGGATATCATCATGGTGGGGGAGATCCGGGATATGGACACGGCTGAAATTGCCATCAAGGCCGCCATGACAGGCCATCTGGTCTTTGCCACCCTCCATACCAACGACTGCCCCTCCACCATCGGCCGGTTGATCGATATCGGCATTCCCCCCTATATGCTATCCTCGGCCATAACCATGGTGATGTCCCAGCGTCTGGCAAGAAGATTGTGCCCCCAGTGTAAACAGATCGTAACCGGACATAATCCTAAGGATCTTGAATTATATGGATTTTCAAAGGAAGAGATTCCGGACTTGAAAATTTATGGTCCCAATGGATGCGGACATTGCAATGGAACCGGCTATAAGGGCAGGGTAGGTCTCTATGAGCTGATGGAAGTCACCGATGAAGTGGGCAAAGCCATCAGTGCCGAGGTGCCCGAAGACCAGCTTAGAAAGGTGGCGATCCAGGAAGGAATGCTCACCCTGAGGGATGCGGGTCTTGTCAAGATCCGGGCCGGAGAAACCTCCCTTGACGAGGTTTTGAAAAAAACCACCATTACCAAGGAAGCATTGCCTGCCTATCTTATCAACCCGGATGTGGAGCAATATGAGGACAAGGATGTGATCATCCGGGAAGGCAATACAGACATTGATTTTTTCAAATTGGAGCAGGGTGCTCTCCATGTGGTTAAAGGGGGCAAAAAAATTGCCGAAATCACGGAACCCGGAGATTATTTCGGTGAAATGGCGGCCATCACCAAATCTGCCAGATCCGCCTCCATCATTTCAAAGGGAAGATCCAAGGTTAAACGGTTTCCCGGAGATAAACTGGGAGAAATCATTGAAAAATATCCGGAAGTGGCCAAACACCTTTTTTCCGTGCTTGCGGACCGGCTCCACCAGGCAGATAGAAAATTGGTAAACTACCACAATCAGATCCAGAAACAAAGACCCCCTGGTTAGGATTTTTTTATTCCTTGTAGTACCTGTCTTTTTCACTGTAAATACAACCGCAATAGCTCTGCCGGTACATACCGCGCTCTTTTGAGATCGCAATGCCCTGTTGCCACCCGTCTCTGAAATCATGGTAGAAGAATTGAAGACCTGTTTCTTTTGCAAGGGCCTGTCCTGTTTCAAGGATAAGTTGGTGATTCTGGAACTTGCTATAGAGCAGGGTGGTGGAAAAAGCATCAAATTTTCCTTTTTTTGCCACCAGGGCCGTGGCCTTAAGCCGGGCGTGGTAACAATATCGGCACCTGTCTTTTTCCCGAAACACCACAGACTGGACAAATTTTTCCATCTCATACCCTTGTTGCCAGATCATTTTCAATCCGATTTCACTTGCATATTGATACAAGGTCTCCTCCCGTTTCTTACATTCGGTATAGGGATGGATATTATGGCGATAAAAAAATCCCATTACATGGATATTTTTTTCCTTGAGCACCTCCAAAGGATAAATCGAACAAGGGGCACAGCAGGTATGGAGAAGTAGTTTCAATCCCGACTCCCGAAAATAGCAGTTCCCACCCGAACCAGGGTGGCCCCTTCTTCAATGGCCACCCTGAAATCATTGCTCATGCCCATGGACAAGTGGGAAAGCGATTTTATCCCGGCAGCGTCTATCTCTTGTTTGATGAGGCCCAATCGTTTAAAATAGATTCTGGCGTTTTCAGGATTATCAAAATAGGGCGGCATGCACATGAGTCCTTCCAGTGATAAATGTTCAAAGCCGTTCAATTCCCGGGCAAGAACGATTGATTCCCGGGCACTGGCACCGGACTTGGTCTCTTCTTTTGCAATATTGATCTGGAGCAAAATTTTCTGGACCTTGCCAATTTTAGCAGCCTGTTTGTCAATTTCCCGGGCAAGTTTAACCGTATCAACGGTGTGGATATAGTCAAAATACTGAACGGCAAATCTGGCTTTGTTGGACTGGAGGTGTCCGATAAAGTGCCAGCAGGCCTGATTCTGGCCCAGGCTATTGATTTTATCCACAGCTTCCTGAATATAATTTTCACCCAGATGGGTGATCCCGCCTTTAAGTCCGGCAAGAACCGTGTCTGCGCTCTTTCGCTTGCTTACCCCGATGAGGGCTATGGTACCAGGGTCCCTCCCGCAGGCAAGGGCTGTTTCACGGATCTGTTTTTTTATGAGTTCGATATTTTCTGAAATATGCATTTGTTATCCTTAAAAGCGAACAATGTCCAGAGATAAGAGGGTTTCCATGACTTCACACACGGGCAGGCCCACAACATTTGAATAGGAAC
>JAHIVS010000383.1 GCA_018816605.1 Pseudomonadota bacterium | reverse complement strand
TACCGGTCTTACAATTTTTAACGATATCCCTTGGACCGCCGTCATGGGTGGCGACAATGGGCAGGCCGCAGGCCAGTGCTTCCAGCAAGGTCAGTCCAAAGGGTTCCGTCAGGGCCGGATTGACAAATACTCCCCGTTTCTCCGCTGCAATGCGATAGAGTTCGGGTACCTCATGTTCAAAATCATGTCGTTTGGGAATGGCCATTTTCCCGTATAGGTTGTACTTGTCCATCAACAACAGCATCCGGGTAAGCACCTCCCGCTCTGATTCTTCCTTTTGGGAAATGTCTTTCCGGATGCCGGCAAAAATGGCAAGGTTGGCCATGGCCTGGAGCTCGACATCCTCTCCATAGGCCTTTACCAGGCCCTGGATATTTTTTCGCTTGTCCGGACGGGAGAGGGCCAGGATCATGGGTTTGTCCGGGTGGGTAAAGAAACGGTTCAGCTCCCGGGTGATGGAGGCCTTGGCAAAAAGGGCTTCTTCCTTGTCCTGGCTGTCGGAAAAATCGTCATGGTAATAGGGATAAAAGCGTTCAATACCGATGCCGGGGGGAATAACCGTATAGGCCGGCAGGGTCCGGTTGCGGTAAAGGCTGTATTGGCCCTGGATTTCCTGGCGGGTGCTGGTGATCACCTTGTCTGCCGCCTTGAGGACCAGCTCTTCGGTTTCAATCCGGTGGTCAATTTTTAATTTTTTGTTCATCTCAAAGATATCAATCCCTTCATCCAGAAGCCTAGCCCGTTTGGACCGACCCAGGGAATGACCGGTATAGACCAGGGGAATACCAAAAAAACTGGCAAGTTCCATGGCCACATACCCCGCATCCGGATAGTGGCCATGGACCAGATCCGGAATATCATTTTCCATGCGGATAAATTTAATGGTTTTGTCCACAAATTCGTCCAAATGGGGCCAGAGCAATTCCTTGCGGAGATATTTTTTCCCGCCGCACTGAATTCGCACGATGGAAAATTTTTCATCGATCTGTTCAATGGGTTGACCATAATCATCGGAATAGGATTTGTCCTGGATCAGGCGGGTGAACAATTGTATTTTCCGGATCTGGTCACAGGCAGAAAGGGTTTTGCACAATTCCACCACATACTTGATCTGACCGCCGGTGTCTGCATCATGTCCCAGTTCCATGTTTTCGGCCCGTAAAAGCCCGTGGATGCTGAACATTTGTATGTGGAGTCCGCTTGTCATTTTTTTTGTCCTCTTTTTTGTTCATCCGTTATGGTCTCTGTTCGGGTGTATCCTCTGTCTGAACTTAGTATAGAGTGCCTCGTCTTCGGACAATGCACCGGGGATGGTGCAGATATATCCTGCAAACTTGCTGGCAAGGTCCATACTGATTTTGATGGGCAGGCCCATAAGCCATCCGGCTGCGGATACGGCAGCATAGGCATCCCCTGCCCCCACTGTGTCCGCAATTTTTTGGGGCAAAAAAGAAGGGCAGTGGTAATTTTTATCCCGGGTAATCCATTGACTGCCATGGCGTCCCAGGGTGAGAATGATCAATTCAAGGTCATGGAATGCCATGAGGCGATCCATGGATGGTGCGGCCCCTTGACCACAATTATCCGAGATATATCTTAATTCCTCCTGGTTTAATTTGAGGATATCTGCGGCACCCAGGCAATCGTTTATAAGTGCCGGGGTATGGAAATCCGGGCGCAGGTTGATATCGCAGAAAACCTTGGTTTCGGGTTTTTTCTGCCGGATCACCTGTCGGATAACCCTGCGGCCGGATTGGCTGCTCTGGACCAGGCTGCCGAAATAAAGAAGATTCCAGGGCGTTTGCAGACATTGGGCAAGGGTTTGGTCCAAGGCCAGATGGGTCCAGGCGGTATCCGGGGTTATGGCAAAGGCATGGGTCCCATTGTCCATGGTCACCCGGACCGTTCCCGTATCATGGTCCGGATCGATCTGGATATCCTTCACATCAAATTGATGCCGGGTTAAAAAATCCAAAATCTGACGGCCCAGGTCATCCTTGCCCACCCGGGAAACAAAGCGGACGGGGAATCCCAGTTTTTTCAGATGAAAGGCAAAGTTAAACGAAGCCCCCCCCATTCGTTTGTGGGTGGGGAACACGTCAAATAGAATTTCGCCTAAAACAAGAATCATGATGAACCTAGACAATAAAGCATTCTGCCCTGGGTTATTTCTTGCCAGAAAGAATAAAAGCATGAACCTGCACCAATGAGGATACATAATTTGACCGGTTTTTGAAACAACAAATGAAAATAATCTGATGAGTTTGGTTGTTAGGGTATTGATTTTGGACAAACTATATTTGTATACTTTGTCCGGTTCAACCCAGAAGCCGCCACCACAGGAGGAACAAATGCCCTTGTCCTTTCCATCCATCAGCCATGGGAACATTGCCTTTGGATTTTTTAATATTGAGTCGGATATGCTGCTGATGGAAGGCTATTTCTTTTTTGCAGACCAGTTCTGCAAGTGGATGCGTGTCTTGGCACAACAGGAGGATGACGCTAACAAAAGCCTGAAGTGCCGGGTTTTTCATATTTCAGATCCCCGGGATGTGGGAAACCTGATGGGGGCCATTCACGGCCAGGCGTTTACCGGGTTTATGGGAAACCTATATACGCTTTTCCCCTTTCCCAAAGACCCCAGGGATTTCAAGCAGAATCCCAAGGGAGGGTTGACCCGTAAAATCGTGGTCAAGGAAATACAAAAATTTGCTGTAAAAAAACAAATGTGTATTGAATTTTCAAAGGAAGGAACGGTTCACATGGGGCCCTATGTGTTTGACAGGAAAGTGTTTTGTGGGCTTATCCAATATGTATGGCAGGGCGGCTATCCCCGGTGGAAAGATGAAATACGGCCTGCCTATGTGGTGGCGATGAAAGAACAACTTCAGGCCGGCAATAACCGGTTTTTTAAAGGGATGTTTTCATCCGGTAAAAATTGAGGTATGGTAAAAACTG
>JAHIVS010000382.1 GCA_018816605.1 Pseudomonadota bacterium | reverse complement strand
TTTTATATTCTAACGCTTTCTTCGGGGGGTAGGCAATAGGATTCAGACCCCCCCTAATTCATTGCCGATCTTTTTTTGATCCCGCCAAAGGCCAATAGGGGGGAAAATAGGTTGAAATCCGGTTTGCGCTTTTCCGTCCGGACATATGCAGCCATCTCCCGCTTTGAAATGCCCAGAGCTGCATGTGCCTGGGATCCAAAATTGGAAGATTGCATGTTACAAATTTCCGGACAGGGCCAGGATGTTTTTGTCAATGGTAAGGTCCATATCCGGGTTGCGATAGTCATGGTGCCGGGCTTCAAAGGGCAGGAAAACAAGGCCCAGGGATCCGGGGACCACGCTTGCCCGGGCCAGGAGGGGCAAATGGTCTTCCAGGGGCCGTATCAGGGAGGCCAATGTTAATTTTATGCTCTGTACCGCTTCTCCAGAGGCCAGGGTGATGGGAAAATGGATATTTTTTCTGATTTTTTTTTCAAGGACCGGATCTGGCTGGGCAATGGCAAGCCGGGTAATGAGTCGTAAAAAAAAATGGGGAGAAAGCTTAAAGGCCGGTGCCCAGAAATAAAGGGTCTGGTTTTCCCATTTTGCCCGGAGGGCTTTGGGAAGATTCCCCAGCCGGACCAGGTCTGCATAGGAAGCCATTTCAATGGGGGCAATGTCTGCTTTTATTTTCCAGAAAGGGATCATGACATCCTCGGGATGGTTGGGCCCGGCAGACCCGTACCGAATCTTTCCCAGTCGGTTGCCCCTTGCCTGCCAAAGGGTCTGGCAATTCCTGCAGACCAGGACAAGGGAATCGGACTGGCCTTCCAGGTCATGGCCGCAGTCGGGGCAAATGCCAGAAATAAATTGGGTTTCCCGGGCCGGCCGGCAGAGGGGCAGGGTATTTATATCCAGGTCGGCGGGGGCAGTCTCCTGAACCCTAGCGTTCAGGATGCCGTCAAATAAATGGGTTTGCTGAAGATAAAAGGGGGAATAGATCAGGCTTATGGTCTCGCCGATATCTTCCTGGAAAACAGGGGTTTTTTCTTTTCCCAAGGGCCGTGCCGGTCTGGCATGTCCCAGAAGGCTTGTTTTAAAGTCTATGGGCCGGATGAAGTTGCCGATGGTTTCATTTGAGACCCTTTTTAAGGGGAGGGCCTGGGACCTGAATCCGAGGGAAAATGGGATCTTGCCCGGCGCCTTTTCCATTGCCAGGACAGAGATGTCCATGAACCTGGGGATGACCCCGGAAAAATGGCAGGCATACCGTACCCCTTTGAATCGCCAATAGGGCAGGTAAATGACCCGGGCATCTGTGGGGGCATCCGGGGACAGGGAAAAATAATACCGGGGAAAGCCCTTTTGGGAAATGCACAGGCGCACCCTGCAGAAACCGCATACAAAAAAAAGCGTTTCTTCTCCCAGGGTGATGGGCGCCCCGCATTGGGGGCATTGATGTTCAATGGCAAGACGAATGTTTTTCTCCGCATTGGTTGCAAAAAATGGCATCGGGCAGATTCTCGGCCCCGCAGTTGCCACAGACCAGGGGCACTGACTTTATCCGGGTTTCTCTGCCGCACCGGGGACAAAAAAGGGCCCCCATTGTAATGTTCTTTGCGCAGTTCTGGCATTTTTCAAAGATTACCTGCTGGTGGCCGCAGTGGGGACAGAAATTGGCATCCATCGGGATGGTATTTTTGCATTCACAACAATGGGCCGTGTTCTGGGGGTCAGGTGTATTTACCTGCCCGGCCGACAGCTGCCGGGCAAACATTTGCGGCAGCATCACCCCCAGGCCCATTCCCATGCCGGCCTGGGCAGGGTCCCCGGCTCCAGCCTCGGAGCCTTCTGCTATTTTTTCCATGGCCATGGCGGTTTTCATCTGCATCAGTTTGTTCATGTCATCAAATACCTGCATGCGGCTTTTATCGTCAATGGCCTGCTGGACCTCGGGGGGCGGGGTAATGGCATTGATATAAAGGCCTGTCAAGGACATGCCGAACCGTGAAAAATCTTCTTGAACCCTTTGGGAAAGCCCCTTTGCCAGTTCATCATATTGGGCCGGCAGATCAAAGATGGTGGAGATTTTTTCGCCGATATAATCGTTGAACCTGGAAACCACCACCTGGTTCAAGTATTCGCTGATTTCCCCGGTGGTATACACCCCCTGGGTGCCCACCAGGCGGTTGACAAAGAGCACGGGCTGGACAATTTTCAGGTTGAAGATGCCGAAGGCCCGGAGTCTTACCAGCCCCAGCTGCGTATCCCTGAATGCCACAGGATCCCGGGTGCCCCATTTTAAATTGGTAAAGGTTTTTAAATTGGTAAAATAGACCTCTGCCCTTAGGGGGCTCTTAAACCCCCAGGGAAGGCTGGCGATCTTGGTCAAAACCGGGATGTTTGCGGTTTTCAGGGTATGGCGGCCCGGTCCAAAAGCCCCCACGGCTTTGCCGTTATAGAAGAAAACAGCGGCCTGGCTTTCCCGCACCGTCAGCTGGGCGCCATATTTGATATCTGCAGATCCTTGTTCCGGAAGTCGGTGGACCAGCTCCTGGCCGCTTTCGTCAAACCATTCGAGAAATTCCAGAAAAATCAGGTTATGGGTTCCCATTTAAAGTCTCCTTCAAAGATTTGACCAGTGTGGTATCCCGCCTTGCCGAGGGATTATTTCTTATTAATATCTTTGTATTTTATAGGGCCGGGACATCGGTGTCAAATGGTAAGAAAGCGTTGGTCTCATTTTTAAATGCTTGTTTGTTTTGCCGGGGAACGGGTCCCCGGGCACGGATGATATTCCGGGCATCCTTATGGGGTCCGCAGAACCATCGCTCATCAACTGCAAGGATGCGGATGCAAAGAAAACATCTGACCGGATATCCGGACAGACGAGATGGAAGGAAAAATTTTTAACCCTTCTTTTACATTAAAAGACAGAGATGATACATTGGGGTCATAAAAACCGGCAATCAAAAGCAATCCGGCAGATGACATGCTTTTTTGAGCCTGGAATGGAGATACGGGAGATAAGATGGAGACACGAATAGAACAAGACACCATGGGAGAGATCCGGGTTGCCGCCGACTGCCTGTGGGGTGCCCAGACCCAGCGGTCTTTGGAAAATTTTAAGATCGGTGAGGAATCCATGCCCCTGGGGCTTATCCAGGCCTTCGGATATGTAAAAAAAGCAGCGGCCATGGCCAATGCCTCCTTTGGGCTGCTTTCCCGGGAAAAACAGACATTGATCTGCAGGGTCTGCGACGGCATCATCCGGGGGGAGTTTAACAATCAATTCCCCTTAAAGGTGTGGCAAACTGGTTCCGGGACCCAGACCAATATGAATGTAAATGAGGTCATCGCCAATCAGGCCCATGTACTGGCCGGTAAAAGATTGGGCCAAGGCCCCCAGCGGGTTCATCCCAACGACGATGTGAACAAATCCCAGTCTTCCAACGACACCTTTCCCACGGCCATGCATGTTGCAGCTTACAAACAGCTCATAGATCATACCCTGCCCAACCTGGAACTTCTGGGCCAGGGACTTGTTGAAAAAAGCCGTGCCTGGCAGTCAATTGTCAAGACGGGCAGAACCCATTTTATGGATGCGGTTCCCCTGACCCTGGGGCAGGAGTTCTCAGGCTACGCCGCCATGGTGGCCAGCGGCATTCAAAATTTGAAAGCCGGCCTGCCCCGCCTGTCAGAGCTGGCCCTGGGGGGGACTGCCGTGGGGACGGGGTTGAACAGTCCTGAAGGTTTTGATGTAAGGGTGGCAAGGATGATTGCCGAGCTGACAGGGTATCCCTTTGTAACGGCGCCCAATAAATTTGAAGCCCTGGCCGCCCATGAAGCCCTTGTGGCCTCCCATGGGGCCTTGAAAAACCTGGCAATCAGCCTGATGAAAATTGCCAATGATATCCGCATGCTGGGGTCCGGTCCCCGGTGCGGTATCGGCGAGCTGATACTGCCGGCCAATGAACCGGGCTCCTCCATCATGCCGGGCAAGGTCAACCCCACCCAGACAGAAGCCATGACCATGGTCTGTGCCCAGGTCATGGGCAATGATGTGACCCTTAACATCAGCAGCGCCTCGGGACATTTTGAACTCAATGTTTTCAAGCCGGTGATCATTTACAATTATCTGCAGTCTGCAAGGCTGCTGGGAGATGCGGCCCTGTCTTTTTATGAAAATTGTGTTAAGGGCCTTGAACCCAATCATGCCGTCATTGAGCGCCATCTGTCCCAATCCTTGATGTTGGTGACGGCCTTAAATACCCTCATCGGCTATGACAAGGCGGCCCAGATTGCCAAACGTGCCCATAAAGAGGGGATTACCCTGAAACAGGCCGCCCATGATTTGGGGTTTGTACCGGAAGACAAATTCGACGACCTGGTAAACCCCCGAAAAATGGTTGGCCCCATGGAAAAAAACATTTAGAGACAGGGAGGATAAACAAATGGACCAAGAGGTTGTTGTTTTTAAAGCATACCCGTTTAAGGAAGGCCAGAAGATACGGATAGAAGACTCACCCCGCTCCGGGGACTGGGAAGTGATGAAGGTGACCGACCATAAGGTGACCCTGGGCTGTCCCATTTCAAAAAAACAGATGGTCTGGAGCCGGTTCTGTTATCTGGTTGAAGAAAAACTGCTGCCATGGCCACAGGTATCGGCAGATAAGACAAAAGGAAAATAAATATGGAGGTAATCTTGCTCATGGCCATGACCCTGGACGGGAAAATTGCAAGAAATTCCAGGCAATTGGTGGACTGGACAGGAAAGGCGGACAAACAATATTTTGTCCGGGTGACCCGAAAGGCAGGCGTTGTCATCATGGGATCCAGAACATTCGATACCATTGGCAAGCCCTTGGCCGGCAGAAAAAATATTGTCATGACCCGGGATCCGAACCGGAAAAGCCGGGAAGAAAACCTGATATTCACGGATCAGTCTGCCGGTGAAATTATCAGGGGTTTAGAAAACGAGGGGTTTGAAGCCGTGACCCTGATCGGCGGCGCCATTGTCAATTCGTTGTTTGCAAAGGAGAATCTGATCACCCAGATCCATGTAACCCTCGTGCCGACATTGTTCGGCCAGGGGCTCTCCCTGTTTAAGGATCCCATGGATCTTAAGCTTGAACTTGTGGAGAACCGGGAAATTGACAAGGGGCATTTGCTTTTGGTCTATAGGGTGATCCCATGACCCAAAAGAAGAAAAATTTATGGGTCCGCCTGCTCAACTGGATAACAAAGGCAAATAAAAAAGCCGCCCAAAAGGGCGATCTGTGCAAGTCTTGAATCAAGAAACGCTAAAGGGCCAGGCTGGCCCTTTACATGGACGGCAAAAATTGAAAAATCCTATTGAATCTTCTTGTAAAGAATATATACTCGCCTTTAAAAATACCCTTGGACCCGGGAGACGCATTTTTTAATTCATAAAGTTTTTTTAAACAGGGCAAAATAGATATGAGTGCAAATATAAAAGGATTGCTGCAGCGGATTAATTTTATTGAGACAGACATGGAGGTGCACAAGCAGATTTTATTTTCCATTCCATCAAAAAATACGGCTGAGATGAAAGAGGTGGTTGATACCATTGCCGGCCTGAAACAGCAGATCAACGATTTGAGAGACCAAATTAAAAAGATGGATGAAGGTGAATACAATAGGATCATTGCCATTGAACAGGCAACAGAGAGATTCAGACAAATATCCAGGGATAAAAAATTTGTCCAGGTTAACACCCTGAACGAAAGCGGCCAATGTTTCATCACCCTTAGTGACGGCACACCGCTGGAGTGTCTGGTGGCGGCAAGGGAAGAAAACGGCAATTGGACGGTGCTGACCCTGGCGGGTGAAACAAAGGAATATGCGGGCAGCCTGGTCCAATCTTCCGACCCAGGCCCTTTAAAAAAAACAGCCCCTGAAAAATAAGGAGAAATTACTTGAAAAAAAAGTTTAGAAGTTTTTTCAGTCCCGTAATGGCCCTGCTGGCAACCACCCTTTTGCTGGTCACTGCCGCAGCCACCCCTGCTAAAAAATTCGAACTGGACCGGTTTATCGACCCCCAGACCTGTGGCGGCTGTCATTGGGAAATCCATGAGCAGTGGACCAATTCCATGCACAACCTGTCCCATAAAGACCCGATCTATAACCGGGTGGCAACTTTTCTGCGCCAGGGGCTCACCGAGGCAGGGGAAATTGAAGAAGCCGAATCCTGTGTGAAATGCCACACTCCTGTGGGGGCCATCACAGGATTTCCTGAAAAATTTTCCGATGACCTGTCCCGGACCCCGGAGATAGCCACCCAGGGAATCCAGTGTGATTATTGTCATTCGGCCGTGGACACCACCCAGATGTACAACAACGGGCTGGTACTTTCCCCAGGCCATGGAGAGGAGAACCCGGGCATCAAATACGGGCCCTTTGACGATGCGGAATCGGATTTCCATGAATCCGCTTTTTCCGAGCTTCATCAAAGCTCCCAGATCTGCGGCACCTGCCATGATGTCAAACATGTGGCCTTTGGCACAACCCTTGAGAGCACCTATACGGAATGGAAGAACAGCCCCTATAATGATCCGGATCCTGACAAAAGGGTCACCTGCCAGGGCTGCCACATGTACCAGCGACCCGATGTGCCGGCCACCGGTTCCACCGACCGGCCGGAAAACCCGGGAGCCGCAACGGATGACAGTATCGAAAGGCCCCATATTTTTACCCATTATTTTGTGGGCGGCAATACCGCTGTGACCGGTCAATTCAACGGCCTGGAAAAACGGGACATGGCGGTTGAACGCCTTGAAAATGCAGCACAGATTGACCTGAACACAGACCGGCTGGCCAAAAAACAAGTGGAGGTGTTGGTGACCAACTCCGGAGCCGGTCATTCCATTCCCACGGGGGTCGGAGACCTCCGCCAGGTGTGGATTGAGATCAGTATCCAGGATCCGGATAAAAATATTGTTTTCAAATCCGGATTTTTAGATGAAAAAAAAGAACTGCCCAAGGATACCATCATTTTCAGAACTGTCTTTGGGGATGGGAATGGCAATCCCGTGTTCAACATAGCAAAGGCAAAACAGGTGCTTTCCGACAACAGGATACCGGCCATGCAGCAGGTATCCCAAACCATTGATCTGGGATTTGTGCCCAAGAAAAAATCCGTGATTACCGCCCGGCTCCTGTACCGGGGCATGCCCCAGAAGCTTTTAAACCAGATTCCGGGCACTCCTTTGGGGCCCTTGCCCGTGGTGGAGATGGCAAGGATCACCCAGACCCTTTAGGAAAAGAATTTGTATAAAAAAAGGGATACAGCCCGGCTGTATCCCTTTTTTTTAAAACTTTGTCCGGACGGGTTTGCCGAACTTAGAAGGGCCAGAAATTATTGTCTTCCCATATTCTTGCCATGAGGGATTCCTGGAGGTCCATCAGTTTTTTAAGATGGGATGTTTCCCAGACGGACAGCCAATTGTACATTTTTTTTTCTTCCGGATCTGTGGCCTCTTTGGCCCTTTGGGCGTACATGGTTACGGCTTTCTCTTCAAACCCAATGGCAGCGGTTATGGCCGTTGACTCAAAGCCTGCGGCATTGATATTCTTTTTTACGGCATCGCTGAGAATATCCGGGGCCGCTACGGCGCCGGCGTCATTCTCAAATCCGCCGGCCATGAATTTCCCGCTTTTCATATAGGATTTGAATTGTTTTTCGAGAAGATCCATGTGTTCCTGCTCGTCGTCAACAAGGCTCTGGAAAAACGCTTTTACTTCCTTGTCTTGTGCATGGGTTTTGGCTGTTTCATAAAGGTGTTTGCCCTGACGCTCCATGAGAAAAGCGCTTTTCAATATGTTCAGGGTGTTTGATGTGTCCATGGGTAGATATCTCCTGTGTTTTGGATCAGACGGTTTAAATAGAAAAAGAGTACATCATGTGGACACGAATTTCAAGCAGGTCCCCAAGGGAACCTGAAAAGTTTTTTTCCCGTGTCCTTAGCAATTGCAATATAAAAGGAAGTTTTATAGGGTAGAATTTTAACGTGAGGAGATCAGGGTTTTATATGGGAACGATTGATATTATGGTGATCGCAGTGGGACTTGCAATGGATGCGGCGGCCGTCTCCCTGGCCGCTGCCGCAGGCGGATTTGCAAAGGACGGACGGGCCGTTTTCCGCCTGGCGTTTCACTTTGGACTGTTTCAGTTTATGATGCCCGTGATCGGGTGGGGTCTGGGAGTCGGCTTTGTCTCCTATCTGAAGGCCTTTGACCACTGGATTGCCTTTGGCCTGCTTTCATTTGTGGGGAGCCGCATGATTCTTTCCGGAATGGACGATAAGGATGCAACCCTTAAAAAAGATCCTTCCCGGGGCATGACCATGGTGATGCTCAGCGTTGCCACCAGCATCGACGCCCTGGCCATAGGCTTAAGCCTTGCCATGCTGGAGGTGAATATCTGGTATCCCAGCGCTGCCATCGGCATTATCACGGCCGCCATGTCCCTTGCCGCCATCGCTATCGGCAAGCACCTGGGCGCCCTGTTCGGAAAACGCATGGAAATTGTCGGCGGCCTGATTCTGCTTTTCATTGGCCTAAGAATTGTGTTCCTTGAATTTTCTTAAAGATTTCCCCATACCCGGATGGGTATGGGGAAATCGGAAACGCTTATGCTAAATTGATGGGGCGGGTTATCCGAGAATCTTTTTCAAATCGCCTTCAGGGGTTCCAATGGGAGTGAGTTTATAGTTTTTAACCAGCACATCCAGTACATTGGGTGTGACAAACGCCGGCAGAGAGGGCCCCAGGTAGATATCGTTGATACCCAGGTGGAGAAGGCTCAGGAGAACGGCAACCGCTTTTTGTTCATACCAGGAGATGATAAAGGACAGGGGCAGTCCGTTGACGTCGGTATCAAAGGCCTTGGTCAGCGCCACGGCGATGAGTACGGCGGAATGGGCGTCGTTGCATTGTCCCACATCCAGAAGTCTGGGGATTCCGTTGATATCGCCCAGCTGCTGTTTGAAGAATTTGAATTTTCCGCAGGCCAGGGTGAGCACAATGCTGTTGTCCGGCGTTTTTTCAACAAATTCCGTATAATAATTTCTGGATTTTTTCACCCCGTCGCAGCCGCCGACCAGGAAAAAATGACCAATGGACCCGTCTTTCACACCTGCCACAATCTTGTCGGCAACCCCGAGAACAGCGTCGTGACCGAACCCCACCAGGATTTCCATGTCCGGCGTGTCTTGGGTATATCCCGGTAATGCCAGGGCTTGCTCGACCAGGGGCATAAGGTTGCTCTTGCTCAGATGGGTGACCCCTGGCATGCCCACGGTGCCGGTGGTAAAGATATTTTTCTTATAGGATTGTTTGGGTTTCTGGATACAATTGGAGGTCATGAGAATGGCACCCGGAAATGCGTCAAATTCCTTTTTCTGGTTCTGCCATGCCGTACCATAATGGCCGTAGAAATGGGGAAACCGCTCTTTTAATTTCGGATATCCGTGGGCGGGCAGCATCTCGCCATGGGTGTAGACAAAGATGTTTTTTCCGGCACTGGCTTCCAGGACCGCTTCCAGGTCAATGAGGTCATGGCCGGAGACCAGAATGGCCTTTCCCTTTTTAGAACCCAGGGGAACCTTTGTGGGAATCGGATTGCCGTAGGCCCCTGTGTTGCCGAGGCTGAGCAGCTCCATGGCCCGCAGGTTTTTTTCGCCGCATTCAAGGACAAGGCCCAGCAATGGCTCCATCCCCAGGCTTTTGTCTTCCAGGGCAGCCAGGCCCCGGTGGACAAATTCATAATTGCCTTCGTCTTCCTGGTCATGTTCTGCCGCATGGTCTGTGTAGGCCGCCATGCCCTTGATGCCGAAGAGCAGCATGTGCTGGAGGGAGCGGATGTCCGGGTTTGTGTCCGGGTCGGACAAAAGGCCGTAATCCATTCCCTGGGCGGCCATTCCTGCCATGGTGGGTTTGAGTTTCAGGGTCAGGCTTGGGCTTTTGCTGTCAATGGTACCGCCGGCAGCCCTTACCTGTTTGATCATTTTGTCCCTGAGGGAGACAGACTGAAACAAAAGGTCTTCAAACCGGTAGGGATCAAATTCCACATTGGTCAGGGTGGCGAACAGGGCCATGCAGGTAAACCGGTTGGTTTCCTTGTCCGAGATGTTGACCTTTCTGCCGGCCACAGCTGCCAGTGAAAGGCCTTTAAGGGTATAAATCAGCAGATCCTGGAGTGCGGCAACTTCAGGGGTTTTGCCACAGACGCCGATGGTGGTGCATCCTTTCCCGCCCATGGTCTGTTCACACTGGTAACAGAACATTTTGGTCTTGTCTGCATCCGATGCAAAGGCTGTTTTAGCAGAGAAAATGGATGGAAGCAGGGCGCTTGCGGTCATGGCCAGGGTGCTCTTTTTGAGAAAATTTCTTCTTGAGATGTCTTTTTTTTTCATGGGGGTCCCCTTTTTATAAAATAAAGTGTATTGGGTTCATCGCCAGCGATGCGGTCATATCCTCAATGTTAGGACAGCATATCTTAACCCTTTGGGAGGAATCCTTGATACAGATCAAGAAATGAAAATAAAACCCTCAACGTTCTGGGGTTTGCGGAATAACTTGATTGACATGGTCTTTGTTGATAAGATTTAAATTATCCCGCTCATCAACCCATTGGCAATGCAAGGAGCCCTTATGTCAGACATAAACCTGTCCAACTGGGAAGAACGCCTGGTCCCACCTGAAACAATCCTAAATCATATCAAGCCGGGAATGACCATTTTCATCGGGACGGGTCCGGCTGCCCCCAGAACCCTGATAACCACCCTGCTGGATGTGGATGCCCACAATATCCGGGATCTTGAATTGGTTCAGCTGGCAGTCCAGGGAGACACCATTCTTTCGGTTGACAAGCTCAATGCCCCCAATTATCGGTTGAAAACCTTTGTTGCAGGCTTTGTGTCCTGGGACACCATTGCCACGGGTCAGGTGGACCTGATTCCCGCCTATTCCTCTGAAATCCCTGAAATCATCAAGTCCCGCAGGATGCTGATGGACGTGGCCTTTATCCAGATCACCCCGCCGGATGAATCCGGTTATTGCAGCCTCGGGGTGGCCGTGGATGTGGCCCGGGAAGTCATGGACCAGGCCTCTCTGGTCGTAGGTGAGATCAATGCAGACATGCCCTTTACCTATGGGGACACCTTTGTCTCCATAGAGGATTTTGATCTGCTGGTGAGATCCGAGCGCAAACCCATTACCTATGAGGTTCCCAAGGTTTCCAACCAGATGAAACAGGTGGCTGCCAATGTGGCATCGGTGATCAAGGATGGAGATTGTATCAATTATTCCCTGGGCCCCCTGTTTGAAGCCCTGGTGCCCTATTTGTCCGATAAAAAGGATCTGGGATTTCATTCCCTTTATTTTACCGATGCCATGGCAGAATTGATCAATTCCGGTGCGGTCAACAACCGGCGCAAATTCCCCTTCCGGGGCAAATCCCTGGCTTCCTATGCCCTGGGGACCAGAGAGCTGATGGCATGGCTTGACCGGAACCCCCTGGTGGAGTTCCAGGGTATCGACTGGGTGTGCAATCCAAAGTTTATAGCCGACAATCCCCAGTTTGTGGCCATTTACGAGGCGCGGAAAGTAGATATTCTGGGCAGCATCGCCTTCCCCTTAAAAGGCGCGGTCATCACGGGGCCGGGGGAGGGAATCGATTTTTTTAAAGGGGCGGAAGCTTCAAAGGATGGCCGGACCATTATCGGGCTTCCCAGCCGGAATGCTGAGGGAAAATCCAATATTCTGGTGAGCATTCAGAATTATGCCAACCAGCTGCGGTTAAAGGAATCGGTCCATGTTCTTGCAACGGAATACGGTGTGGCCATCCTCAAGTGGCGCTCCCTGAGGGAGAGGGCCCAGGCCATCATCGACATTGCCCATCCCGATGACAGGGAAGAGCTTATCCGACAGGCCCGGGAGCGGAAAATCATCTATCCCAACCAGATTTTTGTGAGCCGATCCGCCCATTTTTTTCCGGCCCATATTTTTTATACCAAAAGATTTAAAGGCGGGGTTGATATCCGGTTTAGGGCCATGAAACCATCGGATGAAGAAGCCATGAGGCGGTTTTTCTATAGGTGTTCCAGGGAAATGATTTTTTATAGGTTTTTTTACACGATGAAGACCATGAGCCACGATAAAATGCAGGAATATGTGAA
>JAHIVS010000381.1 GCA_018816605.1 Pseudomonadota bacterium | reverse complement strand
TCCCTCGATCTGGTACGAAAATCCTCCAGAGCCATGACAGGATCATTATAAGTATCCACCGTATAGCCCTGGTATGTCAGCATATGATTCCCCATTTTCGTCAACATTACCTCATCATCGACAAACAGAATGTTTTTTACCACCCTGGGCTTGGATTCTGCTGACCCGGCTCCAATCCGACCCGCTTGATCATCCATTCCGCCCTCTAAAAGGGTATGGGGCAGACAGCGCATAAGCATTGATATAAAATCCGCTCTCCTCAAAGGTTTTGAAAGATAGCCCTGGCACATGCGGCGAATCAGCTTCTCATCCTCCTTCATGGCCGTTGCCGTAATTGCCACAATTGGGATATGGGACAGCTCTGGATGCTGTTTAAGAATTTCCACCGCCTTATACCCATCCATTACCGGCATTTTCATGTCCATCATAATAAGATCCGGGGAATAGGCCATGCTCTTTTCAATGGCTTCCCGGCCATTTTCAGCCTCGATCAACGTCAGGCCGAATCCTTCAATAAACCCTTTCAGCAGCTCTCTGTTATAGTCAATATCATCCACAATCAATAGGGTGGCTTTTTCAAACCGGATCAGATCAAAATCCCCCGTGCGGGCCTTTTTGTCCTCTAAACCGTCGATGACAGAAGGCACCTCGATATTTTTCAAATCAATGGTAAAGCGGCTTCCCTTTCCCACCTCACTCTCAAGGGAGATGGACCCGCCCATCATCTCCACCAGTTTACGGGTGATGGACAGTCCCAGCCCTGTTCCCCCATGGTCAGAAAACTTCTGCCCCTTTACCTGGGTAAATGTATCAAAAACCAAATCAATCTGATCAGGAGGAATCCCCACGCCACTGTCCTCCACAGAGAAGGAAAGATCAATGGAAGTGACGTTTAAACCAGAAACGATGGAATCTGGGCTTGAATGGTGAATGGAAAGCCGGACATACCCCTGTGTTGTAAACTTCAGGGCATTGCCGACAAGATTGACGAGAATCTGACGCAAACGGACTGCATCCAGCAGCAGGGCAGAAGGAAGTCCGGGCGGAATATCCACGATCAATTCAATCCCTTTTTCTTCGGCTTTTACCATAAAAAGATTTCTGACATCATTGAAGAGCAATTCCGGAGAGATAACCTTATATTCCAGCTTCATCTTTCCCGCCTCAATGCTGGCCAGGTCCAGAATGTCATTGATAAGGCTCATCAGGGCCTGGCCATTGGATTCTATGGCCTTGAAATATATTTTTTTCTGCCTGTCAGATTCCATTCCAGATAATATCTCTGCAAATCCCAGGATTGCATTCATGGGGGTTCTGATTTCATGGGACATATTGGCAAGAAAGTCACTTTTTGCCTGACTTGCGGCTTCGGCACTCTCCTTTGCATTCCTCAGTTCAACGGCCTGGATCTCCAGCAGGCTGGTGCGCTCGGCCACCTTCTCCTCCAGTTGATCCCGGTGTCTTCTGAGGCTTTCATTGGCAGATCCTAGATTCTCCCGCATATCGTTAATGGCATCGGCCACCATGAAAATCTCATTCTCCCCGCTATCCCTTTTCCCCTTCGGGGGCCTCCTGTTCAGAACCAGCGGCACATTCAGGGTATCAACATTCAGCTTG
Source organism: Pseudomonadota bacterium (assembly GCA_018816605.1). Next base: position 8,982 of record JAHIVS010000381.1, on the reverse strand, counting down.
CGCACGTAATCGGCCATGATGTGAAGGTATTGCGTGATCAGGCGCCAGACAACAAACAAAATAAAAACAGAAACAGAAAAGGTTTTAAAGGTCTGGGTGGTAATAATAACCAAAATCCGCTCTTTCAGACGGCTTCGGATGTAGCCCAGGTCTCCATAAATGGTTAAAGTACCCACCTGCTCAGGAGAAAACTGCTGAAGGGTGTCTTTATAGACAATGGGAAACACAAAGGAAATCCGGCTGCCTTCCAAGGGCTTTTGCCCCACGCGATAGAGTGCATCAATGGTTTTTGCCTCAATACAGGATATTTCAGGCAGCTGCAGAATACCGTTCAACTGGGCATACAAATGTTTTTCATTCATGTTCCATATACTTAGAGACAAGCTGTCCATATAGCTCTCGCTAATCTGATGGATCTGTTTTTCAATCAGCCCAAGATCTTTATGGTAGTCCACCCATAATTGCACAATGGCCGCCAGAAGTGTAAAAAATGAACTGAACAATAAAATACTGATCAGAAGCTGTTTGGCCAGCTTCTGGTCATTTTTTTGAAAGGGATTGATCAGTCTAAGCAACATTCTTTTTTGGTTCCATAATATTTTTCATTTATCTGTTTATATTTTTCAGTCTGCTTGAACTGCCGCAAATTCTCTGAAAAAAGTTTTACAAATTCTGCTTCCATTGTTTTTTTACTAAAAAGAATATAGAGTTCGCTCTCCTGAATCACTTTGGACAAAAGCGGTTCAATCTGATCTGTCAGCCCCATTTCTTTAATCAGCAATGTACCATTGGCAAAGTCTGCTATGGCAAAATCAATCCGGCCTGCCATGAGTTTTTTAAAATTCAGTTCATCATTTTCAACCTCCTGAAAATTATTATGTTTTTTAATAAAATCCCAGAACACCCCGGGATATACAAACCCTCTCACAACGCCTATCTTTTTGTCAATCAGATCTTCATAGGAATGAAACGGCAATCGTTCCCGGTTCTCTTTTTTGATAAACAGAAGATATTTGAGCGTTGCAATGGGCTCTGTCGGATAATAGCAATGCTCGGCTCTCTCCTGTGTATAAAGGGCACAGAACAGTCCGTCGTTTTTCCCCCTAGAGACAAGATCCACAGCCCTTGCCCACGGATACTGGACAATGGAAATCCTTAAATTCATGTTTTCAAAAACATGCCGGACCACTTCGGTACACAATCCAGGGGCCGCTTCATTAAAAATATCTTCATGGGGCGGCCATCGGTCTGTACCGATTTTTATGATTCTCCCCTGCATATCTGATGAATGCACCCCTGGTGCCAGAATAATTAGCCATGCCATTATCCCCATTGAGACTATAATCTTCTTCATGGTTTCTCCTGTCATATGGATCATTTTTACAGACATCCGGGATTCAGTCTCCGGTTTGACCATACTGATTTATGCCGTTGGATCCGGGCAGATGTTTCTCCAGCATCCTTGCCAATTGGGAAATGAGAAAAGGCTTTTCAAGGCTTGCCGTAAACCCGAAGGATTCAGGCGCGGCAATGGCCGTATCTTCAGAATATCCGCTGGCAACAAAGACCGGAGTTTTTTTGTCAATTTCCCGGATTCGCCGGAGGGTTTCTTTTCCCCCTATGCCGCCGGGAATGGTCAGATCCAAAATTACGGCCCGGAATGGGTTTTTCTGGTTTCTGGACTCGGTAAAGGCATGAAACGCCTCTTTCCCATCCCGGGTGGCCACAATGGAAAATCCCATGCCCGTCAGGATTTCAACCAGCATCTCCCGTATCACCTCCTCATCGTCCATGATCAAAATCCTGCCCGATCCCCGGTATTGTTTTTCAACGGCCTTTCCTTTATTTTCCCCGGTCAGGCCCGTGGCGGGAAGGTAAAGGTGGAAACAGCTTCCCCGGCCCTTGACCGATGCAACATCTATGATGCCGCCATGCCGTTTGATAATGGAATAGGAGGTGGCAAGACCCAGACCTGTGCCCTGCTGCTTGGTTGAAAAAAACGGATCAAAGATACGGCTGATATAATGGGGGTCAATGCCGGGCCCTGTATCTGAAATGGAGATTTCCACATATTTTCCCGGCGCCAGGGCCAGGGTTTCATTAGGGGTGATGACCCGATTTCTGGCTGTCACCGTGACCTTGCCTCCAAAGGGCATGGACTGGTGGGCATTGATGACAATATTATCAATTACCTGACCCATCTGATTTTTGTCAAACTCGCAGCTCCACAGATCCTGGGGAATCACAAAATCACAGGCGACACTGGCGCCGCTCAGGGCAAACCGGGTGGTTTCCTGTAAAAACGGATCAAGGGGTGCCACGGCCTTAACCGGAGCGCCTCCCTTTGAGAAGGTCAGCAACTGCTGGGTCAGTCCCCTGGCCCTGTCCGATGTTGCCAGCACCTTTGACAGGTATTCTTGAACCTTTTCATTGGTGGTAAGTCGCAATGCCAGATCAAGATATCCGAAGATACCGCCCAGATAATTGTTAAAATCATGGGCAATCCCTCCTGCCAGTGTCCCAAGGGACTCCATTTTCTGGGCCTGTTCATACTGGGCTTCCAGTATTTTGCGTTCACTGATATCGGTTAGATTGACCACCATTCCCAGGGGGGTGCCGACCTCATCCTTGACCAGGGCAGCACTTAAAATGATATCCAGCACCTTTTTTTCTTTGGTATACCGTTTGGTTTCAAAACTCAGGGGCCTGCCATGGGCATAGATCTCCCGGATCTTATCGGAAGATATTTTTTCCTGATCCCGGGGAACAAAGGCAATTTTTTTCCCTTCAATCTCCTCGAAGCGCCAGCCGAACACCTGGGAAAAAGATGGGTTTACATATTGGGGATACCCGTTTAAATCATACATAACCATGGGGTCGGGGGTTGCTTCCAGAATTGCCCGCAATTGCTGTTCCCGTGAAAAAAGCGCCTGTTCAATTTTTTTTTTCCGGGTCACATCCCGGGCAATGCCTTCAATGCCCGAAACAATGCCGTTGACGTCCTTGTAAAAATGGGCATTCGTGGATGCCCAAAAAACAGATCCGTCCTTTCGCGTAAACTGGGCTTCGAAATCTTTTACAATTTTCTTTTCTTTAAGTTCTTTTAATAATTGTTCCCGTTCTTCGGAATAAAGATAGACCTCCTTTGACAAATTCATACCAAGCGCTTCTTCCACCGAATAACCGGTCAATTGATAGACCGAAGGTGAAACAAAGATAAGTTTCCCCTGCCGGTCCGTCCGATATAATAGATCCGGGGTGTTGTTGACAACCGCCCTGTATTTTTCCTCACTGGCTTTTAATTCTTCCCGGGCGAACTCCTGCAAGCGAATTTCCTTTTGTAATAAAAAAAATATCAGACCTGCTGTTATGAGCACAAATGCCCCGCCTTTGATGGTTTGTATCTTTGTGAGAATTTCGGGAGTTTGCACAAAAAAAAATAAAATATGATCGGAAAAAAAAATCCAGAACCCTGAAAACAAAAGATAAATAACCGCGATTTTAAAGGCCGCTTTATTGTCACCACTGATATGATTTTTTTTAGCCATGGACATATTTCCTATACCTTACATTCCAATCATAAGATCGGGATCAGGCATTGCTGCGACAAAAGAAATAAGGGGTGTTACAGGTCTTTTTTCGGGTAGGATACCTGTGCAAAAAATATTTTTAACGTCTGATAATTATAATTCTGATCCCGGTTAAAAGTCAAGGAACAAAAAGCCTTGCCCGACAGGGCGATCCCACGGAAACCAGGAGGCGAAAAATCAAAACCCCACGGGCAAAACTGTCAAATACGATATGCCCGGACTATACCAGACATCAAATACCTTGTATATTTAATTGACAATAAACAAAGGGGCTTGTTACATTGTGAGTATACTTGAACTGAAGCGAAAATTGAACGCGAAATTTCATGAATTGAATTCTGCCATTCTTCCACTGCAGGCCATACTTTTATCCATAACAATAAGGAGGGCATTATGGCTGTTTCCATTATTATCAAACGAATCGTCAACGACCCGGCAATGGCAGGAAAGCTGGCACCGCTCATTGTGCAGCTGAGATCCAGGGCCACGGTGCAGCCCGGGTTCTTAACCGGCCAGACCTTCAGCTGCCTGGATTGTGAGGGCGAATACCTGGTGATCTCCACCTGGAATACCCTGGAAGACTGGAACAGGTGGATGCACCACCAGGAGCGCATGAAAATTCAGAACCAGGTGGATAAACTCCTTGGGGAAAAAACCATTTACCGGTATTATGAACCGGTGGTGGGCGGTATTACCCCCCGGTTCCAGAAAGACACATAAATACTTAAAATAATGGACCCGAAAGACGCAGGCAAGAGCCCCCTGTGCCCATACCCCCAAAAACCTGCCACCGCCAAAAAATCAGGCCCTGGCAAGGACCAGGGCTTCCACCCGGGTTGCCCCGGATTTTAATAAAACCCGGGCCGCCTCATTGCAGGTTGCACCGGTGGTGTAAACGTCATCCACCAACAGGATGTTTTTTCCGGTGACATCTGCCTTTTTTCCCAATAAAAAGGCGCCGTTAAGGTTCTCTTTTCGCTTGTGGATGTCAAACCCGGTCTGGGGCAGGGTTTTTTTGACTCTTACCAGGGTACTGGTATCAATTCGCCAGCAGGGTTTATTCTTGTAAACCGATTCGTATTTTTTTCTAAAATGGCGGACCAGAAGAAACGACTGGTTAAATCCCCGCTGTCTCATTTTTTGGGGGTGCAGGGGAATGGGCAGAATCCTGTCAATGGGCGCGGTTGCAAAGTATCGGTCAAAGGCATCAAAAAAATAAGTCTCCAGCACCCGTGCAAGACTAAGCTTTGATTGATACTTGAACAGGGCAACGGCCTCCTTTATGATCCCCTGGTATTGGAAGGCCGCCCTGACCCGGCTGACGGAGGACCGGGTGACCAGACAGGTTTCACAGGGATGATTTTCCATGAGATCCCCGTCAATGGGAGATTCAAACAATCGGCCGCAGACAAGACAAAAAGGCGGAGCGAACAGTGGGGGATCGGAAGGAAGGCATTTGGAACAAAAACAGGCGGAAAGGGTCAATAATGCCGATCTGTCCGGGTCAATATAGGTTTTGCATTTCAGACAATGAAAGGGAAAAACCAATGTCTGAAATGCAAATTTAAGCCTTTTTATTGTCCTGAAAGAATCTGCTCTCCAATTATCCTTGAAAACCGTGAACATGTCACCTCTTCTCCCCCCTTGATCCGGGAAGCCAGATCCCTTGTGACCCTGCCCTGGGCCAGTGCCTTTGCCACACCGTCCCGAATCAGATCCCCAGCCCTCTGCCATCCCAGGTGGTCAAACATCATGGCACCGGACAGGATAAGGGAACAGGGGTTTGCCAAGTCTTTACCGGCAATGTCCGGAGCCGTCCCGTGGGTGGCTTCAAACACGGCGCAGGTGTCCCCGATATTGGCACCCGGTGCAATGCCCAACCCCCCCACCTGGGCGGCCAGGGCATCGGAAATGTAATCCCCGTTCAGGTTGGGACAGGCGATGATATCAAAAATTTCCGGCCGGAGCAAAACTTCTGCAAACACCATGTCCGCAATCCTGTCCTTAATTACCACAAGTCCGTCGGGCAAAATACCTTCATAGGTATCAAACAGGGTTTTTTCGGTGATCACCCGATCCCCGAAGGTTTCAAAGGCCGCCTCATATCCCCATTTTCTAAATCCGCCTTCGGTGAATTTCATGATATTGCCCTTGTGCATGAGGGTCACGCTTTTCCGATTGTTTTCAAAGGCATATTCAAAGGCCCGGATCACCAGGCGTTTGGTTTTTTCCGGCGACATGGGCTTGATGCCGATGGAACAGGAAGCCGGCAGATCACAATTGAGTTCACTCTTTAAAAGGCCCAGAAGCTTTGTGACCTCCCATGATCCGGAGTCCCATTCAATACCGGCATACAGATCCTCGGTGTTTTCCCTGAAGACCACCATATCCACCCGTTCGGGGTGGGAAACGGGACTTGGGACCGGCGGATAATAACGGATGGGACGGATACAGGCGTACAGATCCAGCTGCTGGCGGATTCTGACGTTCAGACTCCGCATCCCCTTTCCCACAGGGGTTGCCAAAGGGCCTTTAATGGCTACCCCATGGGCCTTGATGGCGTTTAAGGTTTCATCGGGCAACCATTCGCCTGTCCGGGCAAAGCCTTTTTCACCCGCAGCAACTTCCAGCCAGGCTACTTTTTTTTTTGATCCGAATGCAGCTGTAACAGCAGCATCAAATACCAATTTTGCTGCGGGCCATATATCTTGTCCGATACCATCCCCTTCAATATAGGGAATGGTGGGTGTGTCCGGTACCCTGGACGCATGGATAGGGTCCGGGGGGGTTGGGTCTGCCATTTATTTTCCTTTTGTTTTTAAGTTTACACTGCGCTGGCGTTTGGCCTCATACATGGCCACACCGCCTGCCACAGAGGCATTTAGAGAGTTGATTTTCCCTGTAATGGGAATGGATAACACAAAGTCACATTCTTTTTTTACCCCGGGCCGGATGCCTTTGTGCTCACCGCCGATGATCAGGGCGATGTTGCCCGTGAGATCGGCATCGTACAAACCGGTTGCGCCGTCCGCATCCAGCCCGAAAATCCATGCCCCGGATTTCTTTAAATCCCTCAGGATGGAAGCTGTATTGGTGATCATATAGATGTCGGCATGTTCCATGGCACCGGCCGAGCTTCTTGAAACCGTGGATGAGGGAGGGCAGGACCGGTCCTTGGGTATCATGATATAGTCCACATCGGCGCACAGGGCGGTTCGGATCAATGCCCCCAGGTTATGGGGATCTTCAATGTTTTCAATGATAAGAATAAAGCACGGGGTCTTTCGTTCCTGAATCACGGACACCAGCTGACCTGCCTTTTTTGCGGGGAAGAAAGAAGCCCTGGCCACAATTCCCTGGTGGGGGGCGAACTCGGTCATGGTGTCCAATTGTTTGGGATCTATATATTGGATGGGAATCCCGTTTTTTTCAGCAAGGTCAATCACCTTGTCCGCCCTTCCGGCAGACCGCTTACTGGAAACATAAACAAGATCAAACTTTCGTCTTCGGGCACGCAATGCCTCGTAAACACTATGATAACCAAAGAGGATCTCTGTTTTTTCCAAAGCCATTAGAGGGACCTCATTTCATTTTCAAAAAGGGTGCACAACTCAAAGGTGGCCTTATGGATGTCACCATTGACAACCACATGGTCATAGGCCGACCGCTGTGACATCTCCCATTGTGCATTTTCCATGCGCTGTAAAATCACGGCACCAGAATCGGTGCCCCTGTTTTCAAGGCGCTGGCGGAGGGTCTCAATGGAGGGCGGCATAATAAAGATTGAGACAGGTGACAATTTAGAGGCCATGATCTGTTTTGCCCCCTGGACATCAATGTCCAGAACCAGGCTGTCGCCCTGCATCAGTTTTTGGGTTACAAACGCTTTGGAGGTGCCGTAAAAATTCCCATGGACCTTTGCCCATTCCATCCATTGATCCTGCTCAACCTTCAACTGGAACGCGACTTCATCTATAAAAAAATAATCCTTCCCGTGGATTTCACCTTTTCTGGGTTTCCGGGTGGTGTGGGAAATTGAATAGGAGAGCTTGGGAAACCGCTCCAATACCCGCTGGATCAATGTGGTTTTCCCGGCTCCCGAAGGAGCGGAAACCACAAATAATCTGCCTTTTTTTTCCATTTTTTTTCCCTGATCTAAATCTGTTAATCCAAAGCCTTATTCGGCCTTGGTTCTGTTGGTTTCTCCCCCCCGTCTTTGATAAGGGCCTCAAAACGGGAGGATACGGTTTCCGCCTGGATGGCAGACAGGATCACGTGGTTGCTGTCGGTGATGATAATCGCCCGTGTTTTTCTGCCATGGGTGACATCAATGAGGCTGCGGGCCCCCCTGGCTTCGTCCTTGACCCGCTTCATGGGCGAAGAATTGGGAGATAATATGGCCACCACCCGTTCGGCCACCACCGTATTCCCAAAACCGATATTTAAAAGGACCTGTTCCATATGATTTCCTTGTGTTCGGTTTAATGGTTATTCAATATTCTGAACCTGTTCCCTGATTTTTTCCAATTCAGACTTCAGGTCCACCACCATGTGGGACAGGGCAGCGTTGCCTGCCTTGGAACCAATGGTATTGAATTCTCTGTTAAATTCCTGGATCAGAAAATTGAGTTTTCGGCCCTGGGAGTCCGGGGCATTCATTACTTCCCGAAACAGGCTGATATGGCTGGCAAGACGGACGATTTCCTCGGACACATCACTTTTGTCACTCAGAACCGCCACTTCCTGGGCCAGGCGCACCGGATCAATGCCGTCTGCATCGGAGGTCAGCCGTGCGATCCTTTCCGTGAGCCGTTTCTGATACACCAGGGGGATCTCCCTTGCCTCACGTTCCAGGGCCTCCATACTCGATTCAATATAATCCATGCGGCCTGCCAAATCTGCAAACAGGTTTTCCCCCTCCCTGCGCCGCATGAGGTCCAGCGCTTTTGTTGCCGCTTCAACCGCCCCGGACACAACCTCCCACAACAGATCGGCATCGATCTGTCTTTGGGCCGGCACAATAATATTTCTGGCCGCCAGAACCGTTTCCAGACCGATATCAGCAGACAGATTCAGGCTATCCTTCACTGTTTTTAGGGCTGCATAATAGGATCGGGCCTTGGCCGTATCCACAGAAAACAATTCCGGTTCCGGTGATTCATCGGTAAGGTTCAGGCGGATCTCTATCCTTCCCCGGTCATGGTGCCGGCCAATCAATTTTTTAACCTCTTCTTCAAAGGCCTGGCAGGCCTCGGGCAGGTGGATGGAAAAATCCAGGTGCCGGGAATTATAGGAACGAATGGTCACATCCGCCGTAAGAAAGGCTTTGGTATGGGATGCTTTTGCAAAAGCCGTCATGCTTTTTATCATTTGTCTTTCCTTTCCTTTAAAT
>JAHIVS010000380.1 GCA_018816605.1 Pseudomonadota bacterium | reverse complement strand
GAGCAACTCAGAAACGGCCTGGAAAAAATCAAGAATGTGGTCACCTATTGTGCCGATGACCTGACCGACCACATCGGCGTCTTGAGTTTTAATATCCAGGGATTCCAAGCCGTCGACACCGCCACCCTCCTGGACGGGGATTACAACATTGCCTGTAGAGCCGGCCTGCAATGCGCTCCCCTGGTCCATGAACAAATCGGAACCGACAAGCTTCACGGCACTGTGCGAATGGGGGTTGGCCCCTTTAACACCCCGGCACATGTAGCCCATGCCATCCAGGCAATATCGGAGATTGCCGAATTCGCCGCAAAAAAACGCTGATTTTTCATTTCTTTTATACAAAAAACCTGATAAATGCCATCCTATCAGGTTTACCTATTATTGATTTTATGTGGGGCCAGGCTTTCTTTATTGCATTTTGTTCAGTCTGATAATGGGATATTGATCAAAGGCATAATAAAAAAGCCCGGCCCGCTCCTGCAAAGCCAACGCCCAAAAGTTGGGTAATTAAGGAAAAAAAATGGACACAACCCGGCAACAGGTAATGGAGACCAGTGCCTTTATAAAACCCCACCTGAAAACATCAGTGGATATCGGTTTTTTAACCGGCACCGGCCTGTCGGAGACCCTGACCTCCCTGGATGTCATTTGGAAAATGGACTACAGCGACCTTCCCCATTTTCCCCGGACCACGGTTGAAAGCCACAGGGGCTGCCTTGTATACGGCACCCTTGCCGGCAAATCCCTGCTGGTCATGCAGGGACGGTTTCACCTCTATGAAGGCTACACCCCGCGCCAGGTCAGTTTTCCTGTCAGGGTGATGCAGGAACTCAATATCCGGACCCTTATCTTAAGCAATGCTGCCGGCGGAATTAACCTAAACTATTCTGCCGGAGATATCATGCTCATCCGGGACCACATCAACCTGACCGGGAAAAATCCCCTGGCAGGCCCGGAAGAACCTGGATGGGGGATCCGGTTCCCGGACATGACCCGGGTCTATGATCCGCATCTCATGGCGCTTGCCCGGCAGGCAGCCGCTGCCAGCGGGATCGCCCTCAGGGAAGGGATCTACACGGGACTGCTGGGACCCAGCCTGGAAACCCCTGGGGAAACACGGTTTTTAAAGGCCATCGGCGCTGATGCCGTCGGTTTTTCCACCATCATGGAAGCCATTGCCGGGGTCCATGCAGGCATGAAAATACTGGGACTTTCCCTGATTACCAATATCAATGATCCCGATGCCCCGGAGCCCACCACTCTGGAAGCGGTGGTGGATACAGCCAAAAAGGCATCGCCCAAAATCAATTGTCTTCTGGGGGAGATCATCGCCCGAATGGCATAAAAAACAATAGCCCTTAACCCCAAAATCCGATCAGACAGAATGGGTATCCAGAATACGTCTGAGGGTGGCTGACAATGCCTTTATTTCAACTGGTTTGCTTAAAAACCCCTTGATCCGGGAGGCATCCTCCTGGTGTTTGTCGATAGCGTCTCCCAGACCGGTACACAGGATAACCGGCAGATCGGGATTGATTTCACAGATTTTTTTTGCCAGGTCAAATCCGCTTAAATCCGGCATGGTCAAATCGGTAATGACCACATCAAAGCCTTTGGGAGTTTGGGAATAGGCGGACAGGGCCTTCAGGCTGTCGGTAAAGCAGGTGACGCCATACCCCAGCCTTTCAAGCATGTGGGTGTGCATGATGGCAACCTTTTCATCATCATCCACAAGCAAAACCTGCTCCGTTCCCGGTTCCACACTCAGGTTTGAGCGGATCTCTTCCCAGGCATCCCCCCGATGCCGGCAGACCGGGAAATAGACGGCAAACTTGGTCCCCTTGCCCTTGCAGCTGTCAACCCGGATATAGCCCCCATGGCTTTCAACAATACCATGGACAACCGAGAGTCCTATGCCGGATCCCTTTCCCTCTTCCTTGGTGGAAAAATAGGGTTCAAATATATGGGGGAGGATATCCTTGTCAATACCGCAGCCGTTGTCTTCCACGGTCAGGCAAACATAGGGACCGGGTTTTATGCCCTCTTTCCCCTGGGCCGTCGGGCGAATCTGGACCCTTACCAGGGAGACGTCCAGGACCCCGCCCTTTTCTTCCATGGCATGAAAGGCATTTGTCACAAGATTCATAATCAATTGGTTCATCTGGATGGGGTCTGCCATGATATACCCGCAATCTTTGTCCGCTTTGATATTGACCCGTATGGAGGATGGCAGAAAAGCCCCGGCAAGTCCCATGGCCTCCTCCACCATGTCATGGGCCTTTACAAGAACCCGCCGATGTTCCTTCTGACGGCTGAAGGTAAGGATCTGGTTGACCAGATCCTTGGCATGCCGGGCACATTCGAGAATAATGCGGATGTGTTCTTTTTCCGTCCCCCTATTCTCGGTATCCATGAGCAACATCTGGGCATAACCGGATATGGGGGACAGCACATTGTTAAAATCATGGGCAATGCCCCGGGCAAGGGTCCCGATTGCTTCCATTTTCTGGGCATGGAACAATTGCTTTTCCAAGGTCTTTCTCCGGGAAATATCCATTGCCATGACCCGAATCTCCACAATCTTATCTGTTTTATCCCGGATGGCATCAATGGAAAGGCTTACCCAGACCTTCTCTTTGTTTTTTCGGACCATGTCAAGTTCCATGTCTTTGACATTGCCCCCTTGTTCAAGTGCCTGCAGAATTGAATGGAAATTGTGATCGTCATCTTCCTGACTGCCAAACAGGTGTTGACCGTTTTTCCCGATTAATTCAGGCTTATCGTATCCCAGCAGCAGACAGGACTCCAGGTTGCATTGGATAATATTTGCGCCAGGGTCCAGGGAAAAATAGGCAATGGGGGCATGTTCATAGAGATCCCTGAACTTTCTTTCATTTTCCGCCAGATCAAAATAGGCCTTGCGCAGATGGGCCTCCTTCCGCCAAAGGAGTTCAGCCCCCTTTTTGCCCTTTAATTGTCCAAGATACTTAAGGGAAGAGGTTTCAACCAGTTTGATCAGCAGGTCAAGGCGTTCCCTGAGTTCTTTTTCCCTGGCGAACCGATTGTCCCGGGTCTCAAGCAGGGTGATATCCGCCGTATTGAGGACAAGGATACCGTAATCCGGCAGGATGATATAAATGGAATTGCTCGACTTGAAATGTTTTACAATCCGGGTATCCACCTTTATTCCGTTTTCCGGCCGATTCATCCGGATACCGTCGTAAATAAAAAAGGGGATATAATGGTAGCCGTTGATGTCTGTTGTTTCACGGACAAACCGTGCCGTATCCGGGCAGATAATAACACTGATCCCTTTTTTGTAATAATCTGCGCAATTTCTCAAAACATAGGCGATAATGCCGTCATTCTCCTGGCGTTCCCCACCCGGTGCCGTCTTATAAAAAAGGACAGGGCTCAGTTTTCTTGCCGCCACGATGTAAGTGCCGAAAAGTCTAAGAAAAAAGCCGCTCACGCCTTTTCCGTTCAATTTGTTGAGTATCCCGCGGTCCCACATATTGGTGGGTAAAAATTTGATCTTGGTCCCATTGGTACCGTATAAAATCCCGCTCTGTTTGGCCCCAAGCAGATCAAGGGAGGTGGCCAGCAGTTTTTTCCAGGGGTTTCCCCCGTTGAAAAATTCATTTTCGATGGTATGAAGATTCAGTTTTTTCATTGCCCCTATTTCCTAAAAACCCCATGAAAAGAAAGAGACCGACAGAACATTACATCCATATAGACCACAAAAACCCCGGGAGGGTCAAGGGGAAACCGCTAAAGAGACCACTTCAGTGACTTGGTGCCCGACACCCTTCCCACGCCTTCTATAAAAACAATCTTGAAAAATTTGCGCTTATGTTTTATCAATAGAGCGTATCCAGAAGACCAAAATGAATACTATTTTTCAGCAGGTTTCCATCAACCCACCATATTTAAGGGCAATACATGAGAATAGTAACAAGACCGGATTTTGACGGCATTGTCTGTGCCGTTCTTCTCCATGAGGCTGAAACCATTGATTCCGATATCTACTGGGTTGAACCCGGTGACATCCAGAACAAAACAGCCATCATCAGAACAGGGGATATCATTGCCAATCTTCCCTATGACCCCAGGTGTTCCCTCTGGTTTGACCACCATGTCTCCAACCGGCCCGACAAAGAGGTCAAAGGCGCCTTCGGCATTGCCCCGTCTGCTGCCGGTGTTATTTTTCACCACTATCGGCAGCAGGGAAAATTTGCCGGCCGGTTTGATGAGTTGATTGCCCATACGGACATGATTGATTCAGCAGATCTGACAAAAGATCAGGTGCAGTTTCCGGAAAAAGATCCCCACCTTCTTCTGTCCATGACCATCCAAAACCGGGGGGAAAGTGACCATGCCTATTGGAACAAGCTGGTCTCCATGCTGGGAAAACAGACCATTGAGACCATTCTTGAGGATCCCCAAGTGCAGGACCGCTGCAATGGCGTGATCCGGGAAAATACCGAATTCAGCCGGTTTTTACATTCCCACACCACGCTTATGGATAACATTTCCGTCACCGATTTTCGATCCCTTGACAATGTCCCTTCGGGCAACCGGTTCCTGACCTATTCCCTGTTTCCGGATACCATTGCCAGTGTTAAAATACGTTACCTGGGACCCGATAAGTCCAAGGTGCTGCTCAGTATCGGCCGCAGTATTTTTCATCAAACATGCAAGGTAAACATCGGCAATCTGCTGGCCCGATTCGGCGGAGGCGGCCATGCCGGTGCCGGCGGCTGTACCCTTGAAACGGCAATTGCCCAGGAAAAAATAGATCAAATACTGAATATCATGAAAGCCAACCGGGAAGAAAAATGACATCTATCTGGAAAAAAGAGTTTAAAATAGAGGATATGAACCGCTTCAGGGAAGCGTCCATTGTGGGACATCTGGACATAAAATTTCTGGAAAAAGGAGAGGATTTCCTGAGCGCAACCATGCCGGTTGACAAAAAAACCGTGCAGCCCATGGGAATCCTCCACGGCGGCGCATCGGTGGTTCTGGCCGAAACCCTTGGCAGTGCCGCCTCCCATATGACCCTGGACGAATCCCGTTATAGTGTGGGCCTGGAGGTCAAGGCCAATCACCTGAAATCCATATCAAGCGGATCGGTAACAGGCACAGCCAGGCCGGTCCACCTGGGAAGAACAACCCAGGTTTGGGACATTTGTGTTGAAAACGAAAAAAAAGAACTGATCTGCGTTTCCCGTCTGACCATGGCGGTGTTACAGATTTCCCCCGACCCGGGCAGTTAAAGACAGGCAAGCATTAGCGCCATTGCCTCCCGATGACCGGAAGCCGGGCCCGTCTATCCTTTTTCCTTAACACTTTTAACCTTGTCGGCCATGGTCTGGTCCCGATCAATACGGGTGCCGGCCTTGATGGTGGTGGTGATCCTTGGCGCACCCATGCCATGGAGTTGTTCGTGGCATTGTTTTACCACATCAAACACGGCGTCCCATTCCCCCTCAATGTTGGTACCGTAGGCATGGAGTTCGGATGTGAGACCGGCTTTCTGAATAATTTTCTGGCAGACGGCCACATACCTGGAAACAGAGACCCCAACACCCAGGGGGACCACGCACAAATCAATGATAACCTTCATTCTTGACTCCTTTTCTTGGGGCTAACCCCTTTTTTTTATTTTGGCCACTATACCGATTTCTCTGTTTCGGGGCAAGGGGCTGCCTTCCATAACGAGAACGCTTCTGTATGAACCGGGTTCATATTTTTTGCAATTTTCCCGCCGATCCTGTATATCAGAGCCCTATGACTTAAATGCTTCCCGGCCTAATGGTCTCCAAAGGCTGGGATCTGTAAAAACTTTACCCAAAGGACTCCCATGGGACCCCATAAAATAAGACAAATGATGAAAGCCGAGCGGGAAATGGCCCAGAGACGTTTCCGGCGACAGCGGAATAAAAATTATTTGGCCCTCCCCGGGATCCATGACTGCATCCTTGTGCTGGACCACCTCAAACCTTCCTACAATATCGGGAAAATATTCAGGAGTGCCGAGGCCTTCGGGTGCCGGGAAATTCATCTGGTGGGCATTGATTTTTTTGACCCGGCGCCCGGTATGGGAGCCTTTAAATGGGTTCCTGCAATCTTTCACGACCAATTTTTCACCTGCTATACGGACATTGTGGGCAAGGGATATGTCCCCTATATCCTTGAACCCGGACAGGGAACTTCTGTGACAGCATCGGTCCTCCCCGAAAAAAGCGCCTTTATCCTTGGCCATGAAGAATTCGGCATCCGTTTTGATCCGGATCTGTTTCCCGAAATACGCCGCTTGACCATCCCCCAGTACGGCAAATCCCAGAGCCTGAATGTCAGCGTGGCTGCCTCCATTATTCTATACGAATATGTAAAACAGCATGGCCGCAGCCCGGCCTGAATCAGACCAGAAACAGGGAACAGGCCATAACGGCAAAAATCACACCGGCAAGATCGGCTGTCAGGGCAGCGACCAGGGAATGCCGGATTCTGCGGATCCCAGCCGCCCCGCAATAAACCGCCATCACATAAAAGCTGGTTTCCGTAGAGCCCTGCAGGGTGGAGACCAGAAGGCCGGTGTAAGAATCCGGGCCAATGGCCGGGTCATTGATGATGGAGGCCATAATCCCGTAGGCGCCGGATCCTGAAAGGGGCCGCATCAGGGCCATGGGCAAAGCCTCTGGGGGCAGTCCAAAATGAACGGTCACCCGGCCCAAAAGTTCCACCAGCATGCCAAGGCCGCCCGAAGCCCTCAGCATGCCCACGGCGACCAGAATGGCCACCATATAGGGAATAATCCGCAGGGCAACCTGAAACCCGTCCTTGGCCCCTTCCACAAAAACCTCATACACCTTGACCTTCCGGACCAGGCCGAACAAGAGGAACCCCACCATGAGAGAGGGAAGTATCCAGGGGGAAAAGGAAGCGCCGAACAGAATGGAAACGGGAATAACGGATATAAGTCCCACCAGGGCCAAGCCCGACACCCAGAAAGGATACCCCTGGTCTTTGACCCGGGGCAAATCAGAGCCCGCCAGGGGCAATGAGGCTGTTTGAATCTCCGCTGTCACACGGCTTCCGCCCGGAGAAAATCCCTGGAAAAGCCGGGCTGCCATAATGGCCACAAGGGTGGACCCAATGGTGGCAAACAGGGTGGTAGGAAGGATGGCGGCAGGATCCGCAGAGCCGGCCGCAGCCCTGAGGGCGATCACGCCTGTGGGCAGGAGGGTGACACTGGAAGTATTAATGGCCAAGAACAGGGCCATGGCATTGGTGGCGGTTCCTTTGTTGGGATTTAAGGTATCCAGGGCCTGCATGGCTTTGATGCCAAAGGGGGTTGCGGCATTGCCAAGACCCAGTGCATTGGCCGACAGGTTAAGAATCATGGCCCCCATGGCCGGGTGGTCCGGCGGGACATCGGGAAAGAGCCGGACCATGAGGGGACGGATCAGTTTTGCCAGGATCGAAAGCATTCCCCCCTCTTCCACCACCTTCATCAGCCCCAGAAATAGTGTCATCACCCCCACAAGACCGATGGCAAGCTCCACGGCACTGGCGGCCGAATCCACCATGGCCGAGGACAGCAATTCCATGGGAGACGGCGGGGAAAACTCCTTGGAAATCTGCTGAAATCCGGCAAAGATAAATGCAAAAAAAACAATGACCACAAAAACCTTGTTCATACAACTGCTCCCCCCTGAAATAAATCTGGGCCATACCTTATATGGGTCCGGTGATTTTTGTCCAATACAATTTTATTTATTTGCTCCCAATTGGAAACCATTGACAACAAATGCCGTGTTTCATTATAAGTACCCCAGGGAACTGACCTGTCGATAACGGCATCTTAACCAAAGCTTAAGGACATCCCCATGCAAACACCCGATGTGGTAGACTATATCGTCAGCTGGCTGAAAACCTATGTGGAAAAATCGGGTTTAAACGGATTTACCATCGGGGTGTCCGGCGGAATAGATTCTGCCGTGACCTCAACCTTGTGCGCCAGAACCGGAAAAAGGGTCCTGGCCGTAAACATGCCTATTTTCCAGGCAAACGACCAGGTATCCAGAGCTTCGGAGCATATCGCCTGGCTCGCCAAATCCCATGGCAATGTCACGGGGATTGATATGGAACTCACACCGGTATTCGAACAAATCCAGAGCCATTTTCCCAGGGATATCCAGGACAATCTGACCATGGCCAATACCCGCTCCCGACTCCGGATGATGACCCTGTACGCCTTTGCCTCCCACCACAGGATGCTGGTGGTCGGCACCGGCAACAGGGTGGAAGACTTCGGGGTTGGGTTTTATACCAAATACGGAGACGGCGGCGTGGATATTTCCCCCATTGCCGGCCTGATGAAATCCCAGGTCTATGCCCTGGGCCAATGCCTGAACATCAGTCAAACCATTTTAACAGCCCCGCCAACAGACGGCCTATGGGAGGACGACCGTACCGATGAAAGCCAGATCGGCGCCACCTATGGGGAACTGGAATGGGCCATGGTCTACCTGGACTCCCAGAAAAATCAAGGCCAAACCCAAGACCCTGGCCTTGATAGCCGGCAGAAAGAGGTCCTGTCCATTTACAAAAAATTCAACCGGGCCAACAGACATAAAATGGAACCCATTCCCGTTTGCAAACTGCCTCCGGAACTTCTCAATGGATTTTAATTTTTCCGTGTTCAGTTTTCTGCTTCTTTTCCTGACCGGCCTTGTTGCCGGATTTGTGGATTCCATTGCCGGCGGCGGCGGGCTGATTTCCCTGCCCGTTCTTTTGTCCCTGGGAATCCCCCCCCAGATAGCCCTTGGCACCAACAAACTCCAGAGCAGTTGCGGCACCCTGGCCGCAGCCGCAACCTTTATCCGCAAGGGCACGGTCGATTTAAACCAATGCCGCCATGGCATTGTCTTTACCTTTATGGGAGCCGTTCTGGGGGCCTGGACCATCCAGCAGATAGACGCAGGATTTATCCGGCACATCATACCGGTGATGCTCTTGTTTGTCTTTTTTTATACCTTGTTTTCAAAGGACCTGGGAGCCGGTTCCGGCCGTGCCAAAATGGATAAAACCCTTTTTTTTACCCTCTTCGGCCTGGGGCTGGGATTTTATGACGGATTTTTCGGGCCGGGCACCGGTTCTTTCTGGACCGGGAGTCTGCTCATTTTCATGGGAATGGATATGACAAGGGCGGCCGGCACCACCCGGATCATGAATTTCACTTCCAATGCGGTGGCTCTGTCTGTGTTTATTATTGGGGGGAATGTGCTGTATTCGGCAGGACTCTGCATGGCGGCAGGCCAGGTCATCGGCGCCAGGGCCGGCTCGGGTCTGGCCATAAAAAAGGGGGCATCCTTTATCCGCCCTGTTTTTCTCACCATGGTCTTTTTAACCATTGTCAGGCTGATGTATGTCAATTATGTTTAATAAATTGCCATCATTCTACAAAAGAGGCGATCATGTTACAGACCCAGGAAGAACTGCTCAAAATACTGTCGGACATGGGCATAGAATATACCAACCATGAACACCCGCCCGTATTTACGGTTGAAGAGGCAGCCCTCCACCATGGCGGCATTGAAGGTGTTCATAGTAAAAATCTGTTTTTGAAAGACAAAAAAAAACAATTGTTTCTAGTGGTCACCTTGGCGGAAAAGTCCATAAAGATAAAAGAGCTGGCCAAAAAAATAGGCGCCCAAAGCCCTTCATTCGGAAAAGCCGACCTGCTTATGGCGTCTTTGGGAGTTATTCCGGGCGCTGTCACCCCCTTTGCTGCCGTAAACATAAAGGAGCATCGTGTTGAAGTCATCCTGGATGAAGAGATGATGGAAAACAGGCTGCTTAATTTTCACCCCCTGGTCAATACAGCCACCACGACCATTTCCCCCCGGGACCTGATCAGGTTTCTGGAACATTGCCATGGGAGGCCTTCCATCATCCGGCTTTGATCTCCAATCCGGGACTCTGCCCATGGCCAAGTCTCCCAGAACCCCATCAGACACTAAAAGGACTCGAAAATAACGATTAAGTTGCCGGGCCATCGTCTTTCAACCGGTCTAAAACCCGGCTGGCCAATGCCTCAAGGGTATAGGGTTTAAACAAACAAGGAACCTTTCCAAGTTTTTCCGCCCTTGCCAATGGGCCTGGATCGGAAAACCCGGTGACAAAAAGTATTTTCTGATTCGGATACAATTTAAGGATCTGTTCACAGGTCTCAATCCCGTCCATGCCCGGTGCCATAATAATATCACAGACAATAAGGTCCATGGCCTGGGTCTTAAGAAGGGCAAGTCCTTCTTCTCCGCTGGCACAGCACCAGACCCGGTACCCCAGGCGGGTCAGTAATTTTTCTGCGATCCTAAGCTGGTCTTGCACATCATCAATGACCAGTATTTTTCCATGGCCACCCGTGAACTGTCTTAAATTCTTTTCCGATCCTTCTTCGGCAAGGGGTTCGGAACTTGCCGGAAAATAAATCCGAATAAGGGTTCCCTTTTCAACAACAGAGTCCACCCGGATAAAGCCGTTGTGGTCGGTTACCGTTCCCAGTACCACGGCCATACCAAGGCCGGTTCCGCTCCTGCCCATTACCTTTTTTGTATAAAACGGTTCAAAAATAGATTCAATCTCCCGGGCGGCAATACCGATCCCGTTATCTTTCACCGAAAGAACCACATACCGGCCTTTGGGTATCTGGGAAATCCCCTGGATGGGTATTTGAAGGGGCTCCGGCCGATCAAGGGTTTGGGCCTGAACCTGTATGAGGATCTGACCGCCTCCGGGCATGGCCTCTGCTGCATTGGAAACAAGATTCATGAGGGTTTTGGACAAATGGACCGGAGACCCCTTGATGATCAGCGATGCGGTATCATACCGGGCGGTTGTGGTTACCTGGCCATGGTTGGCCGTAAGTTGACCGTACTCGGGACTGTGAAGATATGCGTGTGTTATCTGCCGGAGATCCATGGTCCTGGAAACCGGCACCCCCCTCCGGGAGAGGGTCAGCAGATCATCCACAATGGCTGCGGCTTTGATGCCCGATTCCCTCATCGTCTCAAGGGGACCCCTCAGGGGATCGTCTTTCTCCATATCCAGAAGGATCAGATCCGGATAGGTCACAATCCCGGACAGAATATTGTTCAGGTCATGGGCAACCCCCGCAGCCACTCTGCCCACTGTCTCCATTTTAATGGCATGGTGAAGTTTTTTTTCAATCCGGTCCCGGTGGGCTATTTCTGTCTGGAGACGCTGGCTTAAGCGCCTGTATTCCCCTTCGGATCTCTCTAAATCCGCCCGGGTCTCGAACAGATTTTTCAGATACTCTTTCCGAATTATCACCGCAAAAAAGGATAAAAAAGAAAACAAGGTCAAAGAGGAAAAAAACCGGATAAGATAATCGGAATGCTCGGAAAGGAAGGCTTTGTCCTGCCAGAGCAACAGGCACAACACCAGGACAAATGCAAGTGCAATCCATCTGCCTTCCCGGTTGGGCATCCAGGCAAAAAGAAGAAAAATGAACAAGAAGGACCAGGGAGAAATATCCAGCTGGTGTAAAACACCTATCCCATATATCAGATAAAGGGCGAGAATGATGAACTGACAACGGATGACGGACCGGAATATGCGAATTTTGACCAGATCCGGCAAGGCATTTCGAATGCTGATAAGCAGCACAAGAAAACACAACAGCTGCACTGTCAAATTGGCACTGGCAAAATAACGCCCCGTGAACAAACAATAGATATTAAAGCCGGAACAAGTGGGGACAAGGGCGTAGAGAAACGCATTTACGGCCCAGGGATGGTCCAGGATCTGTTTCTCAATAGGGCGCAGGGACATTTTTTTTTGGAAAGCTTCCATGCCAGGGTCTTTTATTTGATTTTTCTCAAAGTGTATCTTCTGTAACAGATAATTCAGGGTTTTAAAAGAAGGGATTTACCCGGGACCCAACATACCTGTGATGTTCCCTCCTTTAGTTTGTCCGTATTGACTTCTCCTGCCTCCCATACTATGGATGGGTATCATATTTTACGTTTTTTCTGGAGGATCCCATGGAAAACCTTAGATACAAGGCCTTTATTGTAGAAGAAACCCCTGAAAAAACCTTTGCCCATAGCGTGGGGGAAGCCTTTACCGGCGATCTGCCCCAGGGAGATGTCCTTGTCCGGGTGCACTATTCTTCCCTGAACTACAAGGATGCCTTGTCTGCCTCGGGCAATCGGGGGGTTACACGGCAATATCCCCACACGCCTGGCATTGATGCCGCCGGCATTGTGGAACACAGCCGGGTAAAAGAATTTAAGAATGGAGATCCTGTTATTGTGACCTCCTATGACCTGGGCATGAATACCCCGGGCGGTTTCGGCCAGTATATCCGCGTCCCCGGCGACTGGGTGGTGCCCCTGCCCCAAAATCTCAGCCTGGAGCAGAGCATGATTCTGGGCACGGCCGGATTTACGGCCGCCATGTCCATTGAACGGTTGATTTCAGGCGTTGCACCGGACCAGGGCCCGATTCTCGTCACCGGCGCCACCGGGGGGGTGGGCTCCCTTGCCTGCGCCATTCTGGTCAAGCTGGGATATGGAGTTGCTGGGGTATCCGGCAAACCCGATGACGGATTCCTGAAAAGCCTGGGGGTAAAAGAAATCATTTCCCGAAAAATTTTTCTTGAAAAAACCGCTCCCCCTGTTCTGAAACCCAGGTGGGCAGGGGTCATTGATACGGTAGGCGGCGATATCCTGTCCACGGCCATTAAATCCACCAGCTCCTGGGGAATTGTTACCTGCTGCGGCAATGTGGCCTCCCCAGACCTGCCCATCAATGTGTTTCCCTTTATTTTAAGGGGGGTCTCCTTGATGGGTATCGACTCCCAGCACTGCCCCATGCCGTTGCGGCAGACCCTCTGGAAAAATCTTTCATCCGCCTGGAAACCCGAACAGCTGGAAACCCTGTGCTCCCGGATTGGGCCGGAGGATTTAAGCCCCAGCATCGAAAAAATTCTCAAGGGACAGCTGCGGGGGAGAACCCTGGTGGACATGGGGTAACATTCGGGGGAATCCATTGTCTTTGTGCCCCTGATGGCGCCTGTGGTCTGCACATAAAAAAACCGGGTATTGACAATCCCCCCGGATTTGGTAGACATGGATATGGGGAAACTTCACTGATTTTCCCCTGTGCCGTCAGGCACACAATCGCTATAATCGGCCATTGAGGTCTTATGTTCATGCATATCAACCGACAAGCATAAGGAGATACCCATGAGTACACCCAAACATTGCCCGGGTTTTGAAAGTTTTAAAAACCTGAAGTCCTTTACCTGCAACTGCCCCAAATGTGATACCCCAAAGGAAATTTTCTCCGATGAGTTTGAAAAAAAACACCACTGCAGCAAATGCGGGGAAGAAATCGATTTTACCTCCTGCACCTACGAGGCGGGATAACCATCCCTTCCCTGCCGGGCGCCATTTCCTGGCAGGGAAATCGTCATTACACAAAAAATAAAAACCTGCTGTTGATCTGGCAGCCGTTATTCCGTATGAATGAATCTTAAATCTGGGTTTATCGGTTATACTGCCAACTTCCTATGGAGGCATCAGATGAAACAACAAATCCCATGGACATGGCTCTTGCTCATTTGCACGGTTCTGATGGCATGCAGCACCAGCAAACCCGTTGCCCCCCGGGCAGCGGCAACGGCCGGCCCGGTCTATCCTGACACCCGGTTCATTGTAATTTCAGATCTCCATTTCTATGACACCGACCTGGGGACCGATGGTAAGGCCTTCCAGAAATATCTGGACAAGGACCGCAAACTGCTGGTCCTAAGCGATGAGATCATCGGCACGGCCATAAAAAAAATTGCACTGGATCCGGCTGAATTTGTTCTTGTGGCCGGTGATCTGACCAAGGATGGGGAAAAAATCTGCCACCAGGGCGTGGCCCGCCACCTTAAGGCCCTGAAAAAATCGGGCAAACAGGTTTTTGTGGTGCCGGGCAACCATGATATCCGCAACCCCGATAGCGTCCGGTTTGCAGGCGACATCACCGAACCTGTGCCCAGCATCGGCCCGTCAGACTTTGAACAGATCTACCAGGAGCTGGGGTACGGTGCCGCCATTGCCCGGGACCCCGATTCCTTGAGTTATGTGGCAGAACCCGTAAAAGGGCTGCGGCTTTTAGCCCTTGATTCCAACCGGTACAAAGAAAACCGGCCCGACCACCATCCCATTATCGGCGGTGCTTTTTCAGACCAGACCCTGGCATGGATCCAAACCCAGCTCATTGCCGCCCAAAAAGAAAACAAGGCTGTTATTGTTCTCTTGCACCACGGCATCATGGAGCACTATCCTGCCAATGGAAAATTTTATGGAGACTATCTGGTGGCAGACCGTGAAAAAATCGCATCCCTGTTTGCAAAATACAAGGTGAAGCTTGTCTTTACCGGCCATTTCCATGCCCAGGATGTGACATTGAAAAAGACAGAGGAGGGGGACATCTTTGACATTGAAACCGGCTCCCTGGTCACGGCCCCCTGTCCCTACAGGGAGGTGGTGCTTGTCAAAAATACCGACGGCAACACCAGGGCCGTCATTTCCAGCCGGTTTATCACCGCCCTTCCCTCCCTTGGGGAGGGGTTTGCCGGTTATGCCGCCAGCTATGTCTTTGAAGGAACCAAAAAACTGGCCAACACCGCCCTTGGCAAATACAAGGTTTCAAAGGAACAGCAGGCCCTTATCAATTCCCAGGTGGCCTCTGCCTATTATGCCCATCTTAAAGGGGATGAGACAAAACCGGAGACCGCCATTGACACCACCGGGTTCGGGTACTGGCTCAGGTTCGTAGCCTGGATACAGGAAGACTTGATCGACGGCTGGTGGACCGACCTAGCGCCCCGGGACAATGATCTTGTGATTGATCTGGCAGCAGGCAAGGGAACAGCCGGGGAATAGACCGTCACGGTCCCTTCCCCGACCGACACGGTTTACAACAGGTCTTTCACCCGTTTCATGGCACAGAAATCACCGCACATGGTGCAGACCCCTTTTTCAGAGGGCTGGGAGGATTCCCGGTAGGCACGGGCCTTAACCGGATCGATGGCCGCTGCAAACTGGCCTTCCCAGTCCAGGGCCACCCTGGCCCGGCTCATTTTAAGATCCAGT
This sequence comes from Pseudomonadota bacterium, assembly GCA_018816605.1. The sequence continues at coordinate 15,220 of JAHIVS010000380.1, read as the reverse complement.
TGGGCAGCCCCTTCTATGCCCTTGGCAAGGTCCCCGGCATGGGCCGCAATCTTTGAGGCAATGATCCCTTCCTTGACATCGTCTATGCTGGGCAACCGCAAATGCTCGGCCGGGGTGACATAACAGAGGAAATCCGCCCCGTGCATGGCGGCCAGGGCCCCGCCAATGGCAGAAGTGATATGGTCGTATCCCGGTGCAATGTCCGTAACCAAAGGGCCCAGCACATAAAAGGGTGCGTTGTGGCACAGCTTTTTTTGGAGTTTCATGTTCATCTCCACCTCGTGGAGGGGGACATGCCCCGGCCCTTCGATCATCACCTGGACTTTCTTTGCCCAGGCGCGCTTTGTCAGCTCGCCCAGGGTGATCAGCTCCTGGATCTGGGGAGCATCGGTGGAATCCATGATGGCACCCGGGCGCAGGCCGTCCCCAAGGCTGATACACACATCATAGCGCTGGCAGATGTCAAGGAGCCGGTCAAAATGCGCATAAAAGGGATTTTCATTCCCGGTTTTTTCCATCCACTCAAACAAGATGGCACCGCCCCGGCTGACAATGCCGCAAAGCCTGGGGTTGGTCCGGATACTCTCCATGCATTTTCGGGTCAGGCCGGCATGGATGGTGACAAAATCAATCCCGTTTTCCCCATGGATTTCAACGGTCTCAAACCAATCGTCAAGGGTGATCTCTTCCGTGGGTTTTCCCGTGCGTGTCAAGGTATCATAGATGGGCACGCTGCCGATCATCACCGGCACTTCCCTGACCAGACGCTTTCGAAACCCCTGGGTATCCCCGGACACACTCAGATCCATAATGGCATCTGCCTTGTATTCCAGTGCCAGCATGGCCTTGCCCATTTCGCTGTCAAAGGAACAGACATCCTTTGACACCCCCAGATTCACATTGATCTTGGTTTTAAGGCCCTGGCCCACCCCTGCGGCCCTGAGACCCAGATGATTTTTATTGGCCGGAATGGCAATACGGCCACTGGCGACCCCTTCCAAAAGTGCTTGTCTCGAAATGGATTCATTCTCAAGCACCTGCTCCATCTGGGGGGTAAAAATGCCCTTTCCGGCAGCATCCATCTGTGTTGTATATGGGTTATGCATGTGTTTCTCCTAAAAGCGCTTTGATCTCGTCGATTCTTTGTTTAATATCCTGGGCCCCTATGATTTCGGTCACAAGACAGATTGTTCTGGCACCCCTTGATACCACCTCCCGGAGGTTGTGGCGCTTGATCCCGCCGATGGCCACAAAGGGGATGGCATGGTTTTTCACAACATATTCAAGATAGTCAAACCCGACGGCATCACAGACATCCGCCTTGGTCCGGGTGGCAAAAATGGGTCCCACCCCGATATAATCGGCCCCGTCTGCGATGGCCTGCCGGGCCTGGTCCGGCGTGTGGGTGGAACATCCCACCAGCATGCCACCGGCCAGCTCTTTCACCACAGGAACCGGCAGGTCATCCTGGCCCTGGTGAATGCCGTCGGCCCCCACGGCCAGGGCAATATCCAGAAAATCATTCACAATAAAGGGAACCCCCGCATCTGCGGTAATTTTTCGGATCTGCCGGCATTCTTCCAGCATTATCTTCCGGCTCTTCTGATCGGATTTTTCCCGGTATTGAAGGATATCGATTCCCCCCTCCACCATGAGGTGTGCGGTTTCTACATTGGAGCGGCCCAGTGAAAATTTTTCTCCCAGAATCCCGTAAACACCCTGGGGGAAAATAGGGCTGGCCTTTTCTTGAACCCCTTGTCTTTGATTATCCATTTTCTGACTCCTTCACCTGTTTCAATATGATATCGGCCATCAGGGCAGCCACCAGGGCGATTTTGGGTGCATACAGGTCCAGATCCCCCATGTCTGAAACAAAATCCCCCACTATCTTAGAATTGCCAAATTTTTTAACCCCCACGGCCATATTTTCTCCGGCAATGCCCGAGGCGCAAACCACCTGCTTGCCCGAGCCTGCCATCTCTTCAATGAGCATTTTTTTGGATGTTGCATCGTCAAACCCTTCCACAACAATATGGCAGTCCGCAAACAACCGGGAAGCATCTCCAGGCCCCATGCGGCATACGACGGCCTCTATGTCCATGGTTGGAAAAATATTCAATAGATTTTGTTTCAGGCAATGGGTTTTAAGGCGTCCCGCCTGGTCAAGAAAATAAAACTGGCGGTTCAGATTGGAGATCTCCACCCGGTCAAAATCCACGATCCTGAGAAAGGGAAGTTTTGCCTGGGCCAGGTGACGGGCCACATTGGACCCGATGCCGCCGATGCCGGCTATGCCCACTTTCATCCTAGAACATCTCCCAGTCTTTAAATACCGGCTGGTACCCGCTCTCCCGGATCATCCGGGTCACCTCTGCCACACTGCGGGTATCGGTTACTTCAAACTGGACCGTGGTGTCCTGGGTGTGCACAACATACCCGCCCACGTCGGTTCTGGACCCGGCCGAAAAGCGGGTGGCCCCCAGATGGACCAGCCGGTCCCGGAAAGGGCCGGACTCGCGTGTGGAAATCGTAATGCCAAGCCGGGGCATAAACAGGCGCCAGGCCAGCATGCACTGGACGAATCCCTTGTCCGACAACAAATTTTTCGGCCCAATCCCGCCTGCAGCCTTTGTCATCCGGGGCAGGGACAAGGAGACCTCCACATGGGGAAAAGTCTGCTCCAGGTATTTGGCGTGGACCCCGGCCATAAAGGCTTCGCCCATGGGGTCTCCCAGGCCGAAGAGGGTGCCGATATTCACTGCCCGAAACCCGGCCCTGGCACCCCGTTCCGGGGTTAAAAGCCGATACTCATAATCCGCCTTTCTCCCCCTTGGGTGGACCTCTTCATAGATCTTTCGGTCATAGACTTCCTGGTAAACCGTTAAACTATCCGCACCGGCAGCTGTCAGGGCCCCATAGGCATCCTCATCCATGGGAAACATTTCCAGGCCAATGGAGGGAAAATATTTTTTCAGAATTTTCACGGCCGCCGTCAGATAGGACAGAGGCGTTTTGTCCGGTGCCTCCCCGGTAAGGACCAGGAGATGGCGAATCCCCATGGCAAAGATGGCAGCCGCTTCCCTTTCTATTTCTTCCAGGGACAACTGGGTCCGCTTAAAGCCCGTGCTGGTATTGAACCCGCAGTAGGTGCAGTGGTTGGAACAAAAATCAGAAATATACAGGGGGGCATAAAGTCCGATGGTCCGTCCAAAATACTGGCGGGTGATCTGCTGGGCTTTCTGGGCCATGACTTCCATAAAATTTTTTGCCGCCGGCGACAAAAGCGTCAGCAAATCCTGTCGGTCCAAGGGGGTCCGGGCGTCCACCCGGTCCAGGGTCTTTTGGACAGCCCCAGGCCGGACAGCCTCCAGATCGTCTTTAAAATCAATTGTTTCAAATTCTTTTACCAGGTCTGTAAACGGCATGGCTACTCCCTTAAAAAGCCGGTTAAAGGAGAGGAGGCCGCAGCCCCTTTTCTCGTCCCGGCAAGGGTTGCCAGAAACGCCATGCGACCGGCTATCACGGCCAGGGAAAAGGCTTTGCCCGCAAGGCAGGGATCTTCGCTGGTGGCAATGGCCGTATTGACCAGAACGGCATCCGCCCCCATTTCCATGGCATCGGCTGCCTGGGAGGGTCTTCCGATGCCCGCATCCACCACCACGGGCAGCTTGCTGACCTCGATAATCCGTTGTATCATGGCCCGCATCTCAAGGCCCCGATTGGACCCGATGGGAGACCCCAGGGGCATTACAGCCCCGGCACCCGCATCGTATAATTGCTGGGTTATGGTAATGTCGGGCATCACATAGGGAAGCACCACAAATCCTTCTTTGGCCAGAATCCGAGTCGCCCTGAGGGTCTCATGGTTGTCCGGCATCAGGTATTGCATGTCCGTGATCACTTCGATCTTGATAAAGTCACCGCATCCTGCCGCCCTTGCGATTCTGGCGATCCTCACCGCCTCGTCGGCAGTTCTGGCTCCCGAGGTATTGGGTAGCAGGGTAACGGTCTCCGGAATGTGGGCCAGGATATTTCCCTGGTCAGCCGTGGGATCCACCCGCCTGAGGGCCACGGTGATCATCTGGGATCCGCTGGCAGCCAGCATGGGTGCAATCAGGGTTTTGGATGCAAATTTCCCCGTACCCGTAAACAGCCGGCTTGAAAAACGTTTATTGCCAAGGATCAATACATCTTCTGCCATCTTCATCCTCCTCCCACAAAATTTAACAGCTCTATGGTGTCGTTGTCTTTGATATGAATATCGTTCCAGGAGGCCTGTTTTACGACCTCATAATTGTATTCAACAATCAGGGACGAAAAATTTACGCCCTGTTCTGCCACAAGATCCGACAAGGAACGGCTGGTTGTCTCCACAGGGCTTCCGTTAAGGTTTATGCGCATGGCACCTCCCAAAAAAAAACACAATTGGTTTTGTCCTGAACGGGAAAAAAAGGTATCGACCGGGGAAAAGAATCAAACGGATAAAGACTTTCAAGCTGAAGCACTTTCCCTACGCCGGTACTAACCGTATCAGGTTCTAAGGGTTGAAGTTCAACACTTCTCTCAGCCGGTAAAAGCACCCCCAGTGAACTAAAGTCGGAGAATAAACTAGTTCCCCCTTGCCGTCAAGCAGATATCCGACGGACACAATTAATTCTTGACAACTGATTTGATGCCATATTATTAGGAGGCCAATTAGATACCGCCCACAAAAGAGGTACGGTGCTTCTTCAGATGGACACACCCAGGCAAGCGCAATTTGAACACTTGGCAAGGCGGTATGACAAAATGGAATCAACAACCGGATGCAGAAACTGACACCAGATCAGAAAACAGATCCTAAAAACAACCTGGAAATTCTGGTCTTTGCCCCTTCCTACCAGGACCGGGTAACAAACCTGATTCTTTTTATCCAGCAAAAGGAATTCAACATCCCCATCACAGCAAAAGACCAGCCCGACCTTGGGGACATCCCGGGCTTTTACCAGCAGGGAACCGGTAATTTCTGGATGGCCGTCAGTGCCGGTAAAGTTGTTGGCACAATCAGCCTGAAGGATATTGGCAATTGCCAGGCGGCATTGCGAAAAATGTTTGTCCATCCGGACTTCAGGGGAAAGCGCTTTGGGACTGCCAGCGCATTGTGGCAGGTCGCCCTTGACTGGGCCGGGACAAAAGGCATATCAAAAATCTTTCTTGGCACCACGGACAAGTTTCTGGCCGCCCACAGATTTTATGAAAAAAAAGGCTTTCTCCCCATAGAAAAAAAGACACTTCCGCGACAATTTCCCCTCATGTCCGTGGATACAAAATTTTATGCCTATCCGGTAATTAAAAACAAAGGCGTCTAAATTAGTATTATTACTATTCAATAAAATCTATTAATTTTACTTGTTTAAATCCTTTGGGTATCCTGGTGCCGGTTAAAACAATAAAAAACCCGAACCAAAGGATAGGGAATGCTGCTGACATTTTTAACAGGCATGGGAACCGGCGCCGGATTGATCATCGCCATTGGTGCACAGAATGCATTTGTGTTAAGCCAGGGGGTCAAAAAAAACCATTATATCCTTGTTCCCCTGATCTGTGCCGTGTGTGACGCCGTTCTGGTGGCCATCGGCGTTGCCGGCGTCGGCACCTTCATTGCCGAAAGCAAGCCGCTGTCCCAGGTGGCCGGCATGGGCGGGGCAGCCTTTTTGTTCTGCTACGGCATGAGCGCTTTCCGGTCTGCAATCAGAGGAGCCTACCTGGAGGGAGACCAGAAGACAGAGACCTCGATTAAGGCAACCGTTCTCACAACCCTGGCGGTAACCCTTCTCAATCCCCATGTCTACATTGACACCATATTGCTCCTGGGCAGTATTGCCGGCCAGTTCCAGGCTCCCGGCCATTTGGTTTTTGGCGCCGGAGCTGCCACGGCATCCTTTATCTGGTTCTTCACTTTAAGCCTGGGCAGCAGGCTTCTGGCGCCCCTTTTCAGGAAAAAACGCTCCTGGCGGATTCTGGACACCCTGGTGGGAATGGTCATGTGGGCAATTGCCTTTTCCGTTCTAAGGACAAGCCTTGCCGCCTGATATCAGGATAAGTCCCTTTACAAGAAGCCTGTGACCGCTGTCATGCGGTTTTTCTTTTCCGCGTGTGCTACGCCTTTGGCGGGGTTAGGCCCTTCCCCAATACCTTTTCAACGGCTCTTTTGATCTGGCCCATGCGGACATCAAGACTGCCGGTATACCCCAGGGCAATCCGAAGCAGGCCGGGTGAAAGACCCATTTCCTGCTGATCTTCAGCAGTGATTTCAGAGGAGGTGGAAGACCCGGAACAGGAAATCAAGGTATCAAAATACCCCAAAGAGACCGCAATCAGACCAAATTTTTCTTCATTCTGCAAAACGTCCATCATCTTTTCCGCCGTGTTTCGGTCACCGCAGTCCATGGCCAGGATACCGCCAAACCCGAACCCTTGGTTGCACATTTGTGCAGCCAAAGCGTGCTGGGGATGATCCAAAAGCCCGGGATAACTGACACAAATCCCCATGTCCTTCAGCATGCCGGAGATTGCAAGCCCCCTTCGGCTGTGCTCCCGCATCCGGATCCCCAGATGGGGCAGGCGCTGGATAATATCAAAGGCGACCCGGGGATCCATGGTGGGTCCCAGCAGCATCACCCGGCCTGTATTCAGGCCCATCAACTCAGAAACAAATTGTTTGTCCCCGCAAATGGCGCCGGCAACCAGATCACTGGCGCCGTTGATATACTTGGTTAATGAATATACCACAACGTCCGCTCCCAGTGAATGGGGGGTAAAAATCATCGGGGAAAACGTATTGTCCACCACAAGCTTGATGTCTCTGCTGCGGGCGATGGCGGAAAGCGCCGGGAGATCGGCAATATTCAGCGTGGGGTTGCCCATGGTCTCTGTAAATATGACCCGTGTCTCCGGGGTAAGGGCGGCCTTGACAGCATCCATGTCTGCGATGTTCACAAAGGTGGTATTGATTTTCATTTGGGGCAGGAGGAATTCAAACAGCGCATGGGTTCCGCCGTAGATGGTTTTACTGGCCACAATATGATCACCGCTGCCGCAGATCTGCAAAACGGCACAGGAAATAGCAGACATACCGCTGGCTGTGCAGACGGCCGCCTGGGTCCCCTCCATGGCCGCAAGATAGCGGGACAATACATCAACCGTGGGATTGAAATGCCGGCTGTAAAGGAAACACCCTCCCTGTTCCGGGCCTTTAATGCCCGTAAAAATTTCCGGCATGGTGTCCGGGTGCATTACCGTAAAGGTGGACGACCGTTCAATGGAGGGCACGACGCCGCCGTGTTCGCCAAATTCTCTTCTGGCTTTCAATAGCGCTTGTTCCGGGTTGTAGGATTGCATTTAATACCTCCTCTTTTTTTTGTTGTTGGCCCAGACAGCCCTTTGATCTGGGCAGATTTAAACGCCAAACCTTCTGGTTTATCTGTGCCAGATTCAGATAGCCCCTTCATTCGGGCAAGGGCCATACCTGTGACGACTCAATCTTTGAAAAAAGCAGGTGTGTTTCGCAACGGCCGAAATCCGGAAGGGATGAGATACCGACCTTGACCAGATCACCGAGTTCCTTAAGATCCATGGCCACCACGTGGAGCAGGTAATCGAACCGCCCACTCAGGTGATAGCAGGCCTTGATGTTGTGTATGGTTTTAATGCTTTTTTCAAAACGCCTGATTTCAGTAGGTTCATGGCAATCCAGGGTAACGGCGACAAAGGCCTGGACCATCAAGCCTATTTTTTCTGGATCGATCACGGCCTGATACCCCTTGATAACACCCGTCTCCTCCAGCCGGCGGATCCGTTCCTGAAGGGTGGTGGCAGGAATTTTCAATTCCCTGGCCATTTCACTTTTTTTTATCCTCGCCCTGGCTTGCAGAATGGCTATAATTTTTTTGTCCACGGCATCCATCGCCTCTCCCCTATTTTATCCATCGCAGTTTCTAATTCCATAATATGGTTATTAACCCGTTGTCAATACCTTTTTATGTTATAAAATACTGAATTTTAATAGTTTTTAGGCGTTTATACGAATTATTGCCGTATTATATGAATATTTAACTTTAAAGGTTTGGGCCTCCCCCCGGCCCTTCCCCGGCTTGACTTTATTCTCCCGGGACACTATTTTAGTAACCAGAATTGATGTTAATATAAACCTGATTTGAAATTGATGAAAAGAGCGGCAAACAAAAGACCATGAGAACACAAATTATCTCCATAGCCGGAAAGTCAAATTCCGGCAAGACCACTCTTCTGGAAAAACTGATTTCTGAATTAAAAAACCGGGGGTATAAAATTGGATCTGTCAAACACACCCATGACGGATTTGATTTTGATAAAAAAGGAAAGGACAGCTGGCGCCATAAAAAGGCAGGGGCTGCGGCAAGTCTTGTCATAACAGATACAAAAATCGCCCTGGTTAAGGAAGATACCCGATCCCATCTGGAAAAAATGGAGACCTTTCTGGGGGATACGGACCTGATTCTGGCCGAAGGCTTTAAAAAACAGCCCTTGAAAAAAATTGAAATCTTCAGGATTGACAGCGACCACAAAGAACCCATGTGCCTGGAAGACCCCGACTTGATCGCCTTTGTAACTGATTCAGCGTTCCGGCCCCAGGTGCCTGTATTCGGTTTGAATGATGTACAAGAGATCGCCTCTTTTATTGAAAAAAACTATTTAACCCCCTAGAAAAGGCAGGTGGCTATTTATTCCAATCCCATGACAGCCAAAACCCGGCATCGGCTTTGGGGGATACTCTTCATTGGCTTCCTCTTATGGAGTCCCAATGGGGGCGCCACTGCCCAGGAAGCTTCCAACAACAATGACTGCATCACTGTTTTTGAGAATGGGAAACTCAACTGGAGCACAGGCCAGGTAAGCGCCGTTGGCAAGGCAAGTCCAAGGGGGAACAGGGAAGGCGCCAATGAATCGGTTCCAGGCTCTGCCCGGGCGGATGCCAGCCGGAATATCATTGATATCCTAAGGCAGATAAAAATTAAAAACACTGTGACCGTGGACCAATATGCCGCCCAAAACGATATCATTCTGGCAGGCATTGAAAAAACCGCCAGGGATGCGGTCATCACCGAACAATATTATTCTTCTGCCCTGGATGTGGAAATTCGCATAAAAACCAGCATCTATGGAGGATTTCTTCAATTGGTCCTGCCCGATGATATCCGGCAGATATCCAGAATAAACACGGAAATTACCGCCGCCACCGCCCAGGAACAAAAAAAACAGATGGGTGAAATTCCATACACCGGCCTGATAATTGATGCCCGCGGACTTGAACTTGAGCCCATCCTTTACCCCACCATTGTCAGCGAGCAGGGCAATGATATTTACTCGTCCCTTTTCATCAGCCGGGAATTTGCAGTACAATACGGGGTCTGCACCTATGTATGCAGCATGGATGCGGCCCTGCGGGGGGAACGGATCGGCAGCCACCCCCTGGTCTTCAAGGGCCTTCGGAAATCCGGGAATGAAAACGCATCCATTGTCATCAGCCTGGCAGATACAAAGCTGATTGAAAAAGCCACCGAGCGGCACCTTTTTTTAAAAGAATGCCGGGTGATTATTGTGAAGGGTCCATAAGACAATTGTCAATCAGCCGGGTTCCCCCCACATGGACCGCCAGGGCCAGAAGCGTTTGCCTGTTGATGATATCAACGGATTCCAGGGTGTGGGGATCGCAAAAAGAGATATAATCGATCCGGGTGTGGGGATATCCTTTAATAAAGGATTCCATTTGATTTTGAATGATGCTGGCTTTTTTTTCCCCCTGGGCAATGGCTGCTGCAGCCAGATGGATAGCTCGGGAAAGGCTTAAGGCCGATTCCCGCTGGTCGGCTGCCAGGTAAGCGTTTCTGGAACTCATGGCAAGACCGTCAGATTCCCGGACAATCTCTCCGCCCAGGATTTTTACATCAAAATCCAGGTCGCAGACCATCTGGCGGATAATCTGGAGCTGCTGATAATCTTTTTTCCCAAAAATCGCCACATCGGGCATGATGATGTGAAACAACTTGGTAACCACGGTTGCCACCCCCCCGAAATGGACGGGCCTGGACTGGCCGCACAGATGGCGGGGCAAGTGCTCAAGAAAGATTTTTGTCTGAAAATTATTGGGGTAGATCTCTTCTTTTTGGGGAAGAAAGACTGCGGTCACCCCGGCGGCCTTGGCCAGGCGAAGGTCGTTTTCAATGTCAACGGGATAGGCGGCCAGATCCTCATTGGGGCCGAACTGAGTGGGATTTATAAAAATACTCAAGACCAGTTCATCGCACAAGGATTTTCCCTTTTCCAGAAGGGAAATATGACCCTGGTGAAGGTAGCCCATGGTGGGAACAAAACAAATGGTTTTATCTTTTTTTTTCCTGGCCTTGGACCATTGCTGCATCCGATTTTTTGTCTTTAGAATTTCCACTCTTTTTCAAGTTCCTCTTTCACGGCAATCCCCATGTCCATTATGGTGTAGGGTTTTTTTACAAAATTCCCCGCCCCCAGATCCTGGGCCATTAATACCTCTTCTGACGCTGAATGTCCACTGGCAATAATGGCTTTCTGGTTGGGATAAATTTTTTTGATCCGTCGATAGGTCTCAAGCCCGCTGATGGAAGGTTCCATGATCATGTCCAGAATCACAAGATCCACTGGGTTTTGAGTGACAAATGCCACCGCATCAACACCGTCAGCCGCAGTAAAGACCTGGTATCCCAAATTTTTCAGAATGGTTCCGGCAATTTTCCGCTGGTCAGGCAGATCGTCCACAATCAGAACCCGTTGACCCTGCCCCCTGATTTCTTCCAGGGAATTGATTTTTTCCTTTTGGGGAAGTTCCTGGCGGATGGCCGGAAAAAGAAGTTCAAACCGGGTGCCCTTTTCATTGGAAAAAACATGGACATCCCCCTGATGGTCCCGCACCGTATTCCATACAACGGTAAGTCCCAGGCCGGTTCCACTTCTTCCCAGTTCCTTTGCGGTAAAAAAAGGATCAAATATTTTCTGGCGATATTCCTCTGGTATTCCGGATCCGTTATCTGAAACACTCAGCATCACATATTCCCCGGGAGGAAGACCTGTTTTCCCTTCCGGTAGGGAATCAATATACCGATTGGCCGTTAAAATGGTCACACAGCCGTCCTGTTTTGAGGCGGTCTCTTCAACCCCGTTGAGCACCAGATTCATGATGGCCTTTTCAATATGAATATAAGATCCTTTTATATTGAGCAGCTCCGGCTCCATGACGACCTCTATCTGTACCTGCCGATAGATAGATTTTATCTTGTGGAAATCGGCTGCTCTCAAGTAGCGTTCCACAATGGTATTGATATTGAGAACCTCCATTTCCGCAGCGGTTCCCCTGGAAATGGTCAGAAGATCACTGACCACGTCCGAGGCCTTCCGGCCGGAATCCTTGATCATGGTCAACCCCTGGCGAATCTGGGGGTTAAGGGTCTCATCCATCAACAAAACCTCCGGATAGGTGGCAATCCCGGACAAAATATTGTTCAGATCATGGGCCACACAGCCGGCCAGGACCCCCAGGCTCTTGAGCTTCTCCGACTGAACCAGTTTTTGTTCAAGGCGTTCCTGCTCTTTTTCCTGGCACCGCTGCCGGGTGATATCCCGGATACTTCCCTGGTAAGTATTTTTGCGGTCCAGGGTTCCTTGGATCTTTTTACCGCTGATCTCTATGGTCAGCACCATTCCTTTTGCATGGTGATACTCTGTTTCCAGTGAAAAAGGCGTGCCTGCCTTGATCAGACGTTCAAGCTCCTGACGCTTCCCCTGGGGTAAAACCCTTATAAAGGGGTTGCCAATCACTTCCCGGGGCAAAACCCCCAAAACCAAAAACACGGCGTCCGTTATATAGGTGATATTCAATTGCCTGTCCAGTATCCATAAGACATCGGGGGTTTGGTTTGCCAGGAGTAAAAATTTCCTTCCGGAAACCTCAAGGCCGTTGATCAGGACAGCCACGGAAAAGGTAAGGGCAAAACTTAAAAAGAAAAAAGACCCCAGCACAACATAAAAGGCCATTGGAGAGACGATTTCCGGGATAAAGCCGGGTAAGGGCATCCATTGGAAATTCAGCCAGCCGGCCAGGCCCAGGGTCGTCATGGCTATCAAAAACGTGATCGTTCCGCCTTTCACCCCAAAAAATACAGCCCCCGATACTGAAAAGCAAAAAAAATAAATGGGCCAGCTGCCCGGAAATCCTTCCGTGCCAAGGGCCAGCAGGCCCAGGACATAAAACCAGAAAAGGCCTGCCCACCCCCTTTTGGCAAAAGAATATTTTCTAAGAAAAACGACCCCAAGGGCCCAGAGATACATACCTGAATAAAAGAAAATCTGTTTCCACTGGCCCGTGTGCAGGGCAGACCGACACCCCAACAAAAAAGGCAGAAACCAGACTGCCAGCAACAGGGAGAAAAACCAGTGAAAAATCTTCTTCTGCCAGTAACGGAGAAGGGTGTGATTGCCGGCATGATCGTATCCAATGGTCACATGATTGGCTTTCATATCCGTTGACTTCCCATTTATTAAAAGATAAGTGAAGAGTGTACAATACTCAGCTGATAATGCAATAAATTTAAAGGAATTACCATGACCCCTTATATTCCCAGTCGTGAAGATGCCCTGGCATTGCTAAAAAAATACAATCAAAAAGACGCCTTGATCCGGCATGCCCTGGCCGTTGAATCCGTAATGGGACATTTCAGCGCACGGTTTGGAGAAGATGCGCAAAAATGGAAGGTTATCGGCCTGGTCCATGATCTGGATTATGAAATGTACCCGGACCAGCACTGTATCAAATGCATTGAATTGTTTGAGGCCCACAACTGGCCCCAGGAATATATTCGGGCGGTGATCAGCCACGGATGGGGGATCTGTACCGATGTGAAACCGGAAACATTTCTAGAAAAAACATTGTATGCCATTGACGAGCTCACGGGGCTTATTGCCAGCGCAGCCCTGGTAAGGCCTTCTAAAAGCATCCTGGACATCACAGCCAAATCCGTTAAAAAGAAATTTAAAGACAAAAGTTTTGCCGCGGGTGTGGACAGGCAGGTAATTCAAAAAGGCGCTTTGTTTCTGGACATGGAGCTTGGTGAACTGATCACCCAAACGATTCTGGGCATGCAGCCGGTTGCAGAAGAGATCGGGTTAAAAGGCACCCTCTAGCGAACGCCAAGAAGAGCAGATATTGCCGATGCCTGTCAAGGCTTTGACGACCCGTCCGCCAAATCCCCTGCAGTTTTTTCCGGGTCAGCCCGGAGATCTGCCATGGCAAAAAAACGCAACAACCTGAAATATAAGCCGATACAATCTAATTCCATATTTTGGCACACCTATTGCTTTATTCTCCATCAGTGCAATACGGACTTCAATTTAAGGAAAACGAATGAAACAGGCTTTACAAAAAATAACCCGTACCCTTTCTGGTTTTTTTTCCGTGGTTTTCAGTTTTGCAGCAAACCAGGCTGCTGCACAGCACAAACTGACCCACCATATTGTCGCCCTTAATAAAAAGAGCTCCTCCCGGGAAATCATTAACGAGGTCGCTGTCTGTCTCAAGGATATTCTGGGGTATCGGCTCTTTGCCTTTGTTGTCAAAAAAAATTCCGGGGTGGATGTCTGGCTGGATCCGAGAATGTATAAAAAATCCCTTGAAGATATTATTTCAAAAGATTTCAATATCCGGCCGGAAGACCTCAATTACCTGAACCAGACCTTTGAGAAAGGTGAGCTTGAGGAAGAATTTTCCATGAAACATCTGGTGTATTACGAACTGAACGAAGAGAACTGCTCTTCCCGTCTGTATATGCTGCCCCAGAAACAGGTCACACCCTTTCACGATGAAGTGGTCGGCCTGATTCTCCAGGGATGCGCCACAGCCCTTTCAAAACAGATAAAAATGGAAAACCTCACGGATGCGGCCGTTGTCGATCCCTTGACAGGATGCTACAACCGCAGGGAATTTGAAACCCAGATCAACCGGCATATTGCCACAGCCGCCCGCCATAAAAACCCCTTATCCCTTTTCATGTTTGACCTGGATTATTTTAAACGGATAAACGACACCCATGGACACCTTGGCGGAGACCGCGTGCTCAAGGAAATCTCCCTTCTGGTCAAAGACAATATGCGGCAAGGAGATATCCTGGCCCGTTACGGCGGGGAAGAGTTTGTCGCCATCCTTCCGGAAACGGACAAGGCCAAGGCAATGGAACTTGCCGACCGTCTCAGGTCCAAAATAGCCGCCCTCAGGATTCTTCACAACGGGACCTGCATCCGGGTCACCGCAAGTTTCGGCGTATCTGAACTCACCCCCAATTGCGATATGAACAAGATCATACAGGATGCAGATACCATGCTGTATAAGGCAAAGCTCAATGGCCGGAACACCGTCATGCCAGGCCTGATCAAGATCTGTTCCCCCCTCCAAACCGACGGAAAAGAAAAAATCCGGATCTAGCGGTTTTAAAAAAAATCAGTTTCTCCGGGGGACTATGGTATCCACAATAAAGGGGGTACACCGGACACCCACCGACTGTTTTTTTACCCAGATCCGGGCCATGGGAATGGCATCCCCGTCTATATTGGTCAGGTTGGCCAACTCTTCTGCAAATCCAATATCCTCGATGTTGAATTCATAGTAAAAGGTATTGGTTGTAAACGGATCTACAATTAAAATGATCTTGTTCTTTTCAAGGGGGTGTTTTCTGGGAGCGCCTGAAAAAGGGATATGGGTATCCCTGTCCATATTTTTGGGTCTTGCATAGGCCTGGATCTCAAATTTCCCCTTTCCTTCCAGCAGATGCGTAATGGTCATGGTCTTTCTCCTTTTTTTTAAAAAATCACTTTCAATCTAGAGTATATCCCAAAAGAAAGATCTCATCAATAGCATCCGGTCAGGCGGGGCGCGTGTAAAAAAAACAGGACCCCATCCCTGTGTCCCGGGTCTTTTTCCTCCTTTTTTTTGAATAGATTAAAAAACGATACAAACACACATTTTTCCTTGTTTTATTTTAATTTCCTACATATGATTTTCCTGCCATTATTTTTGGTATCCAGGATGTGAAAATAATTATGACCTAAGGAGTGGGATTAAAATTGAAGCTCAATCCATTACAGAGGAGAAATACCATGAAGCAACTCTTCATTTTTGTATGTT
>JAHIVS010000379.1 GCA_018816605.1 Pseudomonadota bacterium | reverse complement strand
GCTCGCCCTCATCAAAACCACTGGATTTGTGTATCTGACACCGGGTATGATCTTCATGTGGGGCATTGGATTGGTCTTAATTTTTCTGGCCATCAAAAAAGAGTATGAACCCCTGCTGCTGCTGCCCATCGGATTTGGAATCCTGCTGGCCAATCTTCCCCTGAGCGGATTGATGACCCCGGAGCACGGGTTGTTGTGGAAATTTTACGAATACGGCATCCATTGGGAAATTATCCCGCCTGTTATATTTCTGGGCATTGGTGCCTTTACGGATTTCGGCCCCCTTCTTGCCAATCCCCGGTTAATTTTTCTGGGAGCCGGCGCCCAGGCCGGGGTGTATGTCACTTTTTTTGCCGCCCATGCCATGGGATTCAACATCATGGAAGCCGCCACAATCGGTATCATTGGGGGAGCTGACGGGCCCACCACCATTTTTCTGGCATCCAAACTGGCTCCCCAGCTGCTGGGTGCCTGTGCCGTTGCCGCCTATTCATACATGGCAATGGTTCCCATCATCCAACCGCCCATTATGCGGCTTATGACCACCCAGGCCGAGCGAAAAATCAGGATGAAAAAAGGCAGAAAAATCAGCAAAAGGGAAAAACTTTTGTTTCCCATTGTCTCCACTTTTTTGATCATCCTGCTGGTGCCGGCATCCGCCCCCCTTATTGCCATGTTAATGCTGGGCAATCTTTTCAGGGAGGCCGGGGTGGTGGAAAGACTCAAAAATGCGGCCCAGAATGAATTGATGAATATTGTGACCATCTTTCTGGGGCTGCCCATCGGTGCCACCATGAACGCCCAGGTCTTTTTACAGCCAAAAGTGTTGTTCATATTCGGTCTGGGCCTTTTGGCCTTCATGGTCAGCACGGCCTTTGGCATATTGCTGGCCAAAATGATGAATCTGTTTTCCAGCAACAAGATAAACCCGCTTCTGGGGGCGGCAGGAGTTTCCGCCGTTCCCATGGCCGCACGGGTGGTCCATAAAGTGGCCACCGAGGCAGACAAGCAGAATTATCTGCTCATGTACGCCATGGGCCCCAATGTGGCCGGGGTGATCGGCACGGTGATTGCCGCCGGCATTTTTGTGACCCTGCTCACACCCTGACCCAACCTGAAGATTCTTGGGAAACGCATCCCCATGAATCTTTAGCATACTAAACCCGCACATCCAAAAACCGTGAAAAACCATAATATTAAACAAAAAGAATTGGAGAAAAAATGGCAACAACTGTAATGGCACCCATGACCGGTAAAATTGTAAGAATTAATGTGACACCGGGCGAAACCGTGCCAGAAGACTTTGAAATTCTGGTCATTGAGGCCATGAAAATGGAGACCCCCATCTATGCCCCCTGTGATGGCAGGATTGAAAAAATTTTGAAAAAAGTGGGAGATGAAGTGGAAGAAGATGATGTGATCGCTTTGATGGCCTGATTTTCAGACAAAAGGACCCGGTATCTGCCCGCAACAATTGCTGCTGTCACATACCGGGTTTTTCAGTAAGATCTGCTTTCGTTATTTGACTTTTCCTTCCTTCCAGGCCTGGAGAAGTTTATCGTAGTCGATTGTTTCTCCCCGGGGTTTCTCATTGGCAAGTTTTGGCTTTGGAGCACCGGGCTGGTTCAGCCAATAGGACTCATCCTTCTTGGGATTCATTTTGGGCCCCTTATCTCCCTGGGTACCGGAACGCTCTATTCTCTCAAGGATCTTGTCCTGCTCTGCAGCCAGGTTGTCCATTGCTGTGGAAACCGTTACCTCGCCGGCAACGGCTTCACCAATATTCTGCCACCAAAGCTGGGCAAGCTTTGGATAGTCCGGAACATTGGTCCCGGTGGGTGTCCATGCAACCCGGGCCGGGCTTCTGTAGAATTCCACCAGACCCCCCAGTTTGGGGGCACGGTCCGTAAAGGATTGATGCCGTATGTCACTGTCGCGGATGGGGGTCAGCCCCACATGGGTTTTCTTAAGGGAAACGGTTTTGCTCACGCAGAACTGGGCAAAAAGCCATGCAGCCTTTCTTCTGTCCACAGGCGTGCTCTTCATCAGGGTCCAGGATCCGCAATCCTGGTAACCCAGTTTCTGACCTTCTTCCCAATAAGGGCCATGGGGGGAGGGTGCCATTCGCCATTTGGGAGTACCGTCATCATTGACGACCGGTGTTCCTTCTTTGACCATATCTGCGGTAAAGGCGGTATACCAGAAAATCTGCTGGGCAACATTCCCCTTTGCAAGACTGGGGAGGGACTGGTAAAAGTCCATGCCCAGGGCACCCGGGGGAGCATATTTTCTCAACCAGTCCATGTATTTTTGGAGGGCATATTTTGCAGCAGGTCCGTTGGTGTCGCCGCCCCGGGACACACTGGATCCCACGGGGCGGTTGTTTTCATCCACACGGATTCCCCATTCGTCAACAGGTTTCCCATTGGGCAGGCCCTTGTCCCCTGCACCAGCCATGGACAGCCAGGCATCGGTAAACCGCCAGCCCAGGTCCGGTGCCTTTTTCCCATAATCCATATGGCCGTAAATCGCCTTCCCATCTATTTCCCGAACATCCTCGCTGAAAAATTGGGCAATATCTTCATAGGCAGACCAATTTACCGGAACGCCCAATTCATATCCATAACGTGCTTTAAACTTGGTTTTAAACTCTTCCCTATTGAACCAGTCATACCGGAACCAATAGAGATTGGCAAACTGCTGGTCCGGAAGCTGGTAAAGTTTTCCGTCCGGACCGGTTGTAAAGGATTTTCCAATAAAATCATCCACATCCAGGGTCGGCAAAGTGGCGTCCTTCCCCTCTCCGGCCATCCAGTCGGTCAGATTCACCACATACCCATAACGGGAATGGGTGCCGATAAGGTCGGAATCATTGACATAGGCATCAAAAACATTTTTACCCGACTGCATCTGAATCTGCAATTTCTCGATCACATCCCCTTCCTGAATCAAATCATGGGTCACCTTTATGCCGGTGATTTCGAAAAAAGCCTTTGTAAGAATCTTTGATTCATACTCATGGGTGGGTATGGTTTCGGAAACAACCTTTATCTCCATTCCTTTAAAAGGAGCGGCTGCTTTAATGAACCATTCCATTTCAGCCAGCTGTTGTTTTTCAGACAAGGTTGACGGCTGAAATTCATCCGTGATCCATTTTTTTGCAGCCGAAATGTCTGCGCCCGCAGGAATTGCCGAGAACAAGTACAATACGCCCAGAATGGTTCCGATAACGGAATTTCTAAAACCCGTTTTTTTACACTTTTTTTCCATCGCATTCCCTCCATTTACCTTCATTAAAAAGGGCCCTTTTTACAAGGACGCCACTGCAGGCGCGAAGGCAGTTAGCACCTGCAATATGGTTAGATGCAACCCTATCCCCAGCGCATGGCCACGGCCATCCAGACAAGGGCAATCACAAATCCTATCCACAAGGTCATATCCGTCAATCCGATCCATGCCAGATGGATGTAGGCACTGCCCAGAAGCCCGATAAACAGCCGATCACCCCTTGTGGTTGAGATGGGTAAAAATCCTTTCCGCTCAATGCTGGGCGAAAGGACCTGCCAGATTGTCATGGAAACCAGAATCAAGGCAATGCCGGTGAAAAACAATGTGGTGGGAAGTGTCCATGCCATCCATTCTAAGGTCATTGCAGCTCCTTTTTTAAACCCGTCCCATGGCAAACCCCTTTGCCAGATTATTTCTGACAAACCAGATAACCAGGGCCCCGGGTACAATGGTCAGGATGCCGGCAGCGGCCAATAATCCCCAGTCCAAACCCGAAGCACTGACGGTTCGCGTCATGGTGGCTGCAATGGGTTTGGCATTTGTTGTGGTCAGGGTCCTTGCCAGCAAAAGCTCCACCCAGGAAAACATGAAGCAGAAAAAAGCCGTAACACCGATCCCGGATCGTATCTGGGGGAGAAAAATGGTTAAAAAAAATCTGGGAAATTTGTACCCGTCAATGAAGGCGGTTTCATCTATTTCCCGGGGAACCCCGGACATGAAACCTTCCAGAATCCAGACAGCCAGGGGCACATTAAACAGACAGTGGGCAAGGGCAACGGCAATGTGGGTGTCAATGAGACCAAAGGTTGAATACAATTGAAAAAACGGCAGCAAAAACACAGCAGCCGGTGCCATGCGATTGGTCAGCAGCCAGAAAAACATGTGTTTGTCCCCAAGGAAACGATATCGCGAAAAGGCATAGGCGGCCGGCAGGGCTGTCGTCAGAGAAATGGCCATGTTCATGGTCACATAGAGGATCGAGTTGATATACCCCGAATACCAGGAAACATCCGTAAAAATTTTTATGTAGTTTTCAAAGGTGATGTTTACAGGATACAGGGTAAAAGAACTTAGGATATCGGCATTGGTTTTCAAGGACATGTTGAGCATCCAATATATGGGAAGCATTAAAAGAAACAGATACCCCATGAAAAAAAAGGTGCGTTTTTGCAGTCTCATGCTTTTTCTCCTTTCCCGACATTTTGCAAAACCTGGTAAAACATCCAGCAGAACAGGAGGATGATGAGAAAATAAACCAAAGAGAACGCTGCTGCCGGTCCCAGATCAAACTGCCCCACAGCAACCTTAACCAGATATATGGACAAAAAGGTGGTGGTATTGCCCGGTCCCCCTCCGGTCAGAACAAAGGGTTCGGCATAAATCAAAAAGCTGTCCATAAAACGAAGCAGCAGGGCAATGGTCAGAACGCCCCTCATTTTAGGCAGCTGGATATACCGAAAGGTTGCCCAGCTGGAGGCCCCGTCTATTTTAGCTGCCTGGAAATAGGCTTCGGGTATGGCGCGAAGGCCTGCATAGGCAAGGAGCACCACAAGGGGCGTCCAATGCCAGACTTCCATAAACATCAGGGTTATCCAGGCCTGAATGGGGCTTGATGTATGATCAAAGGCAATCCCCATTCCATTGATGGCAGCACCGAACAGGCCGATATCCGGCCGGGTGAAAATAATCCAGATGGTTCCGATAACATTCCAGGGAATCAGGAGGGGAAGGGCAATGAGAACCAGGCTGATGGATGCAGCCAGGCCTTTTTGGGGCATTATCAAGGCAATCAGAATACCCAGGGGCATTTCAATCAACAGCACTAACCCGGAAAAAAGCAGCTGCCGCCACAACGCATCATGCAACCGCGTGTCGGACAATACCTGTTCAAACCACTCCAGCCCCACAAAAACCCTTTGCCCCGGACCGAAAATATCCTGGAGGGAATAGTTGACCACGGTCATCAGGGGAATGATGGCGCTGAAAGCAACCAATAAAAAAACCGGTATAACCAGAAACCAGGCCTTGTTATCTTTCCATTTGTCCATACGTCACCGCACTCCGAATTTAATTTTTTAAGAGCCTTTCATCGCTGAACAATCTGATCCAGCTTTCAGGAAACTTCAGCCAGGCATGTTCACAGGGAGCGGGTTTTCCCTCGGCCAGCCTCGCCCTTACAATATTCCGACTGCCCAGAACCGCTGTAACAATTTTATAACTGCCCTGATCCTCAATTGACTTGACCCTTGCCGGAACACTTCCTTGAACATTTCTATCATGTACTTCCAGATACAGCGGCCGGATGCCAAGTTCAAGCTTGCCCCTGGCACCAGCACCCAGGGCTGCGGTCTGATCATTTAACCTGATTTTGATATCCCCCACCACGGCCTCATTGCCCTCAAGGGTGCAGGGCATAAAATTCATTCCGGGACTGCCGATAAAATATCCGACAAATTTGTGACTGGGGTTTTCAAACAATTCCTGGGGTGTTCCGATCTGGACAATCTCCCCCTGGTACATGACAATCACATGGTCGGCAAAGGTAAGGGCTTCCACCTGGTCATGGGTGACATACAGCAGGGTCAGTTTTAAGTGTTCATGAACCTGCTTGAGTTTACATCGCAGCTGCCATTTCAGGTGGGGATCGATAACGGTAAGGGGTTCATCAAATAGAATCGCTGCCACGTCGCTTCTGACGAGTCCCCTGCCCAGGGATATTTTTTGTTTGGCATCTGCCGTGAGTCCGGCTGCCTTTTTGCCAAGGCTGTCTGTCAGATCAAGTATGGCGGCCACTTCCAGAACCCGGGTCTTGATATCTGCGCGATTAAACCCTCTGTTTTTCAAAGGAAAGGCAAGGTTGTCATATACACTCATGGTGTCATAGAGAACAGGGAATTGAAAAACCTGGGCAATATTTCGTCGCTCGGGCGGCAGGGCGGTAACATCTTTTCCGTCAAACAAAACCCTTCCTTTGCTGGGCGTCAGCAGGCCGGAAATAATATTCAACAATGTTGTTTTCCCACAGCCGGAAGGACCGAGAAGGGCATAGGCCCCCCCGTCCTGCCAGATGTTGTCAATCAATCTTAACGCGTAATCCGACGGTGCCAAAGGATTCGCACCATAACTGTGGGCAACCTTGTCCAGGGTTATTTTAGCCATTTGTCTCTCCTGTTCTCGACCGACTGAGCCCCTGTTCTTTCCGGCGACAAAATCAGTTCTCCTGCCTGGGAAAACACAAACAAATTTGCCGGATCAAGATAGATCCGGATCTTTGACCCCATTTTTTTTGAATAAATGCCCACCTCCTGAACAACCAGTTTCGTGTTGGCATAATTCATATGTAAAAATGTTTCAGACCCGTTTATTTCTGCCAGGTCTATAATGGCTTCCATGGCGATATCCGTTTGATTTTGCGGTTTTAAATACAGGTGATTGGATCGGATACCGACTCTATAATCACCGGGTACCAGTGATTTTAGGTGTCCTGCCAAGGGAAGGGTCACATTTTGCCCCAGTCCGAATTTTGAACCGTGAACATGGCAGGCAATCAGGTTGATGGGCGGGTCACTGAAAACTTCGGCCACGCGTATGCAAGCAGGTCTATGATACACCTCAGAAGTGATCCCGGTTTGGAGAACCCGGCCTTCATCGAGAACAACTATGTTGCCGCCAAGTTTCAAGGCTTCAGAGGGTTCGGTGGAGGTGTACACAACAATGGCCTGTCTTTGTTTAAAGATATCCTGGAGATCTATCTGGAGTTCTTCCCGGAGTTTGTAATCCAGGTTGACCAGGGGTTCATCCAGCAACAAAAGCTTGGCATCTTTTACCAGGGCCCGGGCAATGGCGCACCGCTGCTGCTGTCCGCCGGAGAGCTCTCCGGGCAGCCTGTCCAGCATATCCTCAAGGTGCAGCATGGAAGCCGCTTCTCTGACCCTTACATCGATCAGGCGTTTCTCCATCCCGGCCACTTTCAACGGAGAGGCGATATTTTCATAGACCGTAAAGGACGGATAATTGATAAATTGCTGGTAGACCATGGAGATATTGCGCTTGCGAACCGATACCCCGGTAACATCCTGCCCGTCCACCAGTATCCTGCCCCTGGAAGGACGATCCAAACCGGCCAGTATCCTTAAAAGAGAGGTTTTTCCGGCCAGTGTTCTGCCAAGAAATATATTTTTAGAGCCGGATTCAAACTCCAGGGAAATATCCTTCAAATACATTTCATTATCAACATGTAAGCTGATATTCTCAATTGAAATACTCATTTAGAACTCCGGATAAAAATGGATTAGAGTAATTACAGATGTGAGAAGAGAAAGTGAGTACCTATGCAAATAACATGTATTTAAAGCTTCATCAAGTGGAAAACCAAATAATTTTATTTAAATTCTGGTGTTGAGGATCTCTTTCAAATCTTTGGCGGTTAAGATCACGGGATTGCTTTTCTGGGCGGTGGCAGACGCGATTTTATCAACATCCTTTCCGGTGACGCCATATTGGCCCAGCAAGGGAATTTTCAAAACAGTGGTCCATTCCATCAACAGGTCTGAAACCAGGTCTGCATTTTCCAGGGGATCCCCTGATTTTGATTCGCCAAGTACCTTTCCCAGGAAGGCATATTTCGCAAGGAACGGGCTTTGAGGGTCCTTTTGGATCAGTGCTTTTATAGTTTTTTGTGTCACTGGTGCGAGCAGGGTCCCGCAAATAACCCCATGGGGGATGGAAAAAAGACCCCCGATAACTGCGGCCAATCCGTGGACCGTCCCAAGCCCTGCATTGGCAAGGGTCAAACCTGAAACATAGGATCCATAACACATTCGGGTGCGGGCGGCAAGGTCTGTGGGATCTGTGACAGCGGCTCTCAAAAGGGCATCGCCCAGAACGCTTAATCCGCCCAACGCCAGTGCGTCTGTCATGGGGGAGGCATTGGCCGAGACATAGGACTCGATCAGCTGGGTCACGGCATCCATACCGCAGGCCGCCGTAATTTCAGGAGGGCAGGACAGGGTTAATTCCGGATCAACCACCGCGATATCCGGCACCAGGGTTTCATGGCGAAGGGATTTTTTAAACCCGTTTTCTCCGACACAGGAGAGCACGGCATTCTGGGTTGCCTCGCTGCCGGTTCCGGCTGTGGTGGGCACAGCAATAAACGCAATTTTTTTACCCCCATAGGGTTTGGTTCCCACCCCTTCCAGATAGGTTGAAACCGGTTCCTTTTGGGTCAGCATGGCAGACACCGCTTTCCCTGTATCCATGACACTCCCGCCGCCAATGGCAACTACCACGTGAATCTGTTTATTCTGGTATGTCCGGACGATTTCATCGATGATCCCAGGCGAAGGTTCAGATTGTACGGAATAGGAATACGCCACAGAAGTCAGCGCTCAGAGCGCGTATCTGTCCTGCTCAGTGCTGATGGTCTTTCCACGAGGGAGATCATGCGTCAACTGAACACGACTACGCCGACTATCACAAGGTGGCGCGACCGCTATGAGTCG
>JAHIVS010000378.1 GCA_018816605.1 Pseudomonadota bacterium | reverse complement strand
AGGTGCCAACCAGGCGGTTATTGCGATGCTTGAAAGGATTGCCAAAGACGGCATGACCATTGAAGACTGCATCGCCCGGGCAAAGGACAGAGAGGATGACTTCAGGCTCATGGGATTCGGGCACAGGGTCTATAAAACCTATGATCCCCGTGCCAAAATCATGAAACAGATGTGTGATATTGTCCTGAGCAAAGTCAAAAGCAATGATCCCCTTCTGAATATTGCCCAGCGCCTTGAAGAGGCCGCCCTCAATGACGACTATTTTAAGGAGAAGAATCTGTATCCCAATGTGGATTTTTATTCGGGTATCGTGCTGCGGGCCATGGGGATTCCCACAAACATGTTCACGGTCATGTTTGCCATCGGCCGCTTGCCCGGCTGGATCGCCCAGTGGAAAGAAGACTGGACAGACCCGGAAATGAAGATATCCAGGCCCCGGCAGATTTATACGGGAAATCTTTTGAACGACTATATTCCCATAGACGAGCGCTCCAGTGAGAACGCTGCCGGTTAAGGGAGGGGGTGAATGGTGGAAATAATTGCCCATCGAGGGGCCAGGAGCCTTGCCCCGGAAAATACCCTGGCTGCGGCCAGACGCGCCTGGGAACTCGGCGCCCATCGGTGGGAAACCGATGTGACCCTTACCCGGGACGGCCATCTGGTGTTATTCCATGATGCCACCCTGTCCCGGTGCACGGATGCGCCGGCCCGGTTCGGATACCCTGTCCCGGCTGGCGCCGTTACGGCCGAGGATACCCTGATCCGCTACACATTGGCAGAACTTCAAACCCTGGATCTTGGATCTGTTTTTATCTCCAAAGATCCCTTTTCAACCATTGCCCGGGGCAGGATAAGGGATCAGGATCTGGCCGCCTTCAGGGGGGAGCAGATCCCCACCCTGGAACAGGGGCTTTTGCTGACAAGGGATCTTGATTTTAAGATCAATATAGAGCTTAAGGACCATGGAAATGAACCGGTGCCTTTTTTCCTTGCCGCCCGAACCCTGGAAACCATCAGAAAAACCGGTATCCCCCTGGAAAAGGTGGTCATTTCTTCTTTTAACCATGACTGGCTCCAGTGGGTGAACCAAAATTTATCCATCGAGATTCAGGCATTGGTGGGGAATGACGACGTGCTTCCCCTTGATTTTAAGGATTTTTCATTCCCGGTTTACAATGCCAATGCCCGGCTGATCACCCCATCGCAAATGGAAGAACTCAAGGCCAGGGGTAAAAGAATAAACCTGTTTACCATCAATGATCCCCAGGCGTTTGCCCGGTTTGTCGCTGCCGGTGCGGACGGAATCTTTACGGATTTTCCCCAAAGATTTATCCGCTGAAAAAGGATTGAAATGCCCCAACGGCGTGGTCAATATCTGCGGCCGCTATATCCAGGTGGGTGACCAGGCGCAAATGGCTGGACGGGTCAATGAGAATCTGGTTTTCCTTTAAATGCCGGTGCAGTTCAGGCATATCGGCCGTGATATCTGCAAAAATAATATTGGTCTGGACCATTGCCGGATCAATTTTTATGCCCTTGATCCTGGCAAGCCCTGCAGCCAGGAGCCGGGCATTTGCATGGTCTGTTTCAAGCCGTTCCACATGATTTTCAAGGGCATAGAGGCCGGCTGCCGCCAGAATGCCTGCCTGGCGCATGCCGCCCCCCAGAACCTTCCGCCACCGCCGGGCCGTTTGGATAATTTTTTCAGGACCGCAGAGAACAGACCCCACCGGGGCTCCCAGCCCCTTGGACAGGCAGCAGGAGACGGTATCAAAATGCCGGGTGATCTCTTCCACCGCCACATCAAGTTTGACGGCCGCATTAAAGACCCTTGCCCCGTCCAGGTGGAGGCAAAGCCCGTGGGCATTTACAAAGGCACGGGCCCTGGCAAGATAGTCCATGGGCAGGACTTTTCCTCCCTGGGTATTCTCAAGGCAGAGCAATTTTGTCCGGGCAAAATGAAAGTCGTCCGGCTTGATAAAGCGGAGAACCTTTGCCAGATCCAGGCTGCCGTCGGGTTCAAGATCCAGGGGCTGGGGCTGGATACTGCCCAGGACGGCGGCTCCCCCGCCCTCATAGCGATAGGTATGGGCCAGCTGGCCCACAATATATTCATCCCCCCGGTTGCAATGGGACATCAGGGCCAGCAGATTGCTCTGGGTGCCGCTGGTGCAAAACAGTCCTGCTTCCATACCGGTTATCCGGGCTGCGGTATTTTCCAGCAGATTTACCGTGGGGTCTTCCCCATACACATCATCTCCGACTTGGGCCAGCATCATGGCTTCCAGCATGGGTTTTGTCGGCCTGGTAACCGTATCGCTTCTCAGATCAATCCATTTCATATCCGGTTTTCCTATAGGTGTATTTTTCTCCAAAAAATCGGGTCTGTCCCTTCTTATCATACTTTGGGCCGGTAATTGACAACAAAATATGGTTGCGTTTGTCCTAAAACGGCTTGATCTTGGTCTGCGCGGGAGGGATCATTACCTTTTGTTACACATTTTTACCCGGCAGAAAAGCTATTTGTTTGGATAAAGATATACTGATAACCGTCGCAGCATCTGGAGTCCATAGCCGTTGAACACTTCAAGAAGGAGAAAAGTATGAAAAAAACAGGTATCGGCATTGCAGTATGGATTTTTTGCACGACCGTTTTTATCGGGTGCCGTCCCCATGGCAGCCAAAGATGCCTCGCCTTTGGCGTGGAGCACATCGGCGAACGTCTTGATCTGACAGCTGCACAGGAATCAAATTTGGCCCGGATCAAAGGGCCAAGCTTATCAAAAAGATTGAAAAATTTGAAGCCTGGCACAGCAAAGAGTGGCAATGAAACCCAGGCCGGCTAAGGCACAATGGAAATCCCTGGCAGGAGATAATTTGGGGATTCCCATTGTGGCGTAAAAAGGGTATATGAAACTGGTTGACAAGGAGAACTCGGGGCCCCATGAAACAGACAATTTTAATTGTTGATGATGATGAAAAGCTTAACCGGCTTCTGGAAAAATTTCTGGGGGATTTCGGGATGGCCGTGCAATGGGCGGTCACGCCTTCGGCCGGATTAAAATTATTAAAAGAAACCCCCCCGGATTTGATCATTCTGGATATCATGCTGCCGGAAATGGATGGATTCGAGGTCTGCAAGACCATCCGGAGGACCAGCCGTATCCCCATCATCATGCTGACGGCCCGGGGGGAGTTGACCGACAAGGTGGTCGGCCTTGAACTCGGGGCAGATGATTACCTTCCCAAGCCCTTTGAACCCAGGGAGCTTGTGGCCCGCATCCAGTCCGTGCTCAGGCGGGCAAGCCCATTCCTTTTCGGGAAAACGGAAAAGTTTGGTAGCCTTGAGATTGATTTTGCCCGTCAAACAGGATCATTGGACGGCCATCCCCTGGATTTGACCACCAGCGAATACACGGCCCTTTGTTTTCTGGCCGTAAACACCGGCAAAGTTCTTGACCGGGATCAGATTCTTCAGGAGCTGTCCGGTATGGATTGTGAGGCCTTTAACCGCACCGTTGATGTGGTGGTCAGCCGGCTTCGCCAGAAACTCAAGGATGACCCGAAAAACCCAAGGTTTATAAAAACCGTCTGGGGATACGGCTACCTGTTTCTCGGCGGAAGCCCGGAAGCGGGAATATGATCTTAAAACAGTTCACCCGCAGCATCCACTCGGTACATGCCAAGCTCATTATCATCAGCCTTATCACCTGGATCTGCATCGTCCTGGTTGCCGGAAGCCTTTTTGTCGTCCACCGCCTCACCTCGGTTACCCCGTTCCACACCAATGCCATCCAGTATTTCACCTATGTGATCCATGACCTGGGAACGCCCCCAAAGATAGAACGTGCCAGAACCATATTCCGTCAAACAGGCCTTAAAATTGCCTTTCAGGGGGAGAGGGCTTCCTGGTCGTTGATTGAAGCGCTTCCTGAAAACAATAAAATTCGATACCGGCTGTTTTCCAATTCAAAGACCACATATGTCGGCAGATACCATGGCCGGCATTTTTTAAAAACCACCCATGAAAAAGGAACCTTTGTTTTTGAATTTTCCGGGTATGATAAAAACAAGACCCGTTCTCTGAGGCTGTTTTTGATTTTACTGATATCCCTCTCCCTGGTTCTTGGCGGCGCCTATTTTGCCGTAAAAAAAGTGTTGGCCCCCATCAAATGGCTCCATGAAGGCGTAAAGGAAGTGGGCAGGGGCAACCTGCTCCATAGTGTTCCGGAGACCAGAAAAGATGAATTCGGCAAACTGGCCGCAGCATTCAATGCCATGACACGCAGGCTTCACCAGATGCTGGAATTCAAACACCAGCTGCTGAGGGATGTCAGCCACGAACTTCGATCCCCCCTGACACGGGTCAAGGTGGCATTGGAGTTTTTATCCGATGACCAGATGAAAAAGAGTATCAGCGGCGACATTCTGGAAATGGAAATCATGGTGACCGCCATCCTTGAAAATGCCAGACTTCACCATGACCAGGCCAATCTTGAAAAACAGTCTTCCGACCTGGCCGCACTTGTCAAGGATATTGCCGCCACCTTTGAATTCAGGACACCGGGCGTTGTTTTTTTTGACCAGGGTCCGGTCATCTGTGACTTTGACCGGGCCAGAATCAAAACAGTGGTGGTCAACATCCTTGAAAATGCCATAAAATATTCAACCAGAGACAGTGATCCTGTCACCATTTGTCTGGAGCGGCACCCCCACTGGGCCACCGTGAAGATAACCGACACCGGTATTGGCATGGATAAAACCAAACTGCTCCGTGTCCTGGAGCCGTTCTACCGGCTGGACAAATCCCGTTCAAAACAAACCGGCGGTTACGGCCTGGGGTTAAGTCTGTGCAAAACCATCATGGATGCCCACAACGGGAAAATACAGATCGACAGTGCACCGGGCAAGGGTACTGCGGTTAGCCTTTTTCTGCCGCTCCCCTGAAAAAATCAGGCAAGCAGAATCAGGCCTGCCACCCAGCTTGGGGCATCTTTATCTGACAGGCCTGTCTCTTTGGCTTCCAGCGCCGCCCACCCGGAAGAGATGATCAACCCGGTGGCATCGATACCAAAACCCGACATGGAGGGGCGGGCAGAGTCCGTGTGGCGGCAAGGCATGTTTTCTGCCACACGGCCGCAATTTTCCTGATCGCTGCAAAACAATTGCCTGCAGGATCCACCGGCAAAGGCCCGTGCTTTTTTGCGCGTTGAACCTTTTTACAAAGATCAAGCTTGGGCTTTGATTCAAACCCCAAAATCCACCGTAAAAATAGAACCTCCGGAGTGATAACAATCGCTTTGTTTTTTGCAAAAAGAGCACTCAGCGATATTTCCCGGGCAGATGTCGTTTTTGCCGGGAATAAAGTGACATCTTTTTGAAGATGCATGAATAGAAAAGTGATATCGTTCGGAAAATATTTTCATCCGCAGCAGATCAGCGCCTCTTCCACCGGCATTGAAAAATTGTTTCTGTCAAGAAAAATGAAATAAGCCTGCCCCGTTCCTCCAAAGCCCGAAAGTTGCGTTAAAATTATCCAAACCACAACATAGAAATTTTTTCCGATATTTGGGGTTGCACAGGACATACCGGATACGATATCCTGATCCAATTTTAAAAATTGGGATGAATTTTAGGACAAGGAGAGGGGCTGGTTTTGGAAAATAGAGCAAATATCACCCTGGTGATCGGCGGGTGCAGAAGCGGTAAAAGCAGTTTCGCGCTGGAGGAAGCCAATCAGATCAGCCAAGGGCAGACCCGGGGAAAAATATTTTTGGCCACCTCGGTTCCCACGGACCCGGAAATGGACAAACGGGTGATCCAGCATCGAAAAGAAAGGGGAGAGCAGTGGCAGACCATTGAAGCGCCTGTGATGATCCATAAGACCATTGAGCTGGCGTCAAAAACAGCAGATGTCATTCTGGTGGATTGTCTGACCCTGTGGACCTCCAATCTGTTGTTTGCCGGATATGACGAAGAAAGGATAATGGAGGCAATCTCCCTTTTGACGGTGGCTCTGGCAAAAAGCGCCTGTCCGGTTTTCCTGGTGTCCAATGAAGTGGGGTACGGCATTGTGCCGGAAAATTTTCTTGCCAGACAATTCCGGGATTTTGCAGGCCTTGTGAACCAGAAAATTGCCGCAGCGGCCGACCGGGTTTTCCTGACGGTGGCCGGCATTGCGCTTCCCATCAAGCCCCAGAAAAATTAAACAGCGAGCGCAATGAAATGAACTATCAGCATATTTTCGGCCCGGTTTTGTCCCGGCGCCTGGGCATCTCCCTTGGGGTGGATCTGGTTACCCATAAGATCTGCAGTCTGGACTGTGTCTATTGCGAGTGCGGGAAAACAACCAATCTGACCCTCCAGCGGAAGGCCTATGTCCCTTTTGAGGCGGTTAAAACAGAACTGGACCATTATTGGGAACACAATGAAGCCCCGGATTATATTACCTTTTCAGGATCCGGCGAGCCCACGCTGAACCGGGACCTTGGACGGGTAATCGCGTATATAAAAACCCAAAAACCTGAAATCCGGGTGGCGGTTCTGACAAATTCCACCCTTTTAAATGATCCGGAAGTGCGCCGGGAACTGGCCCTGGCCGACCTTGTGATCCCCTCCCTGGACGGAGTTACAAAAGAGACGTTCATCAGTATCAATCGCCCGTTTAAGGGGCTTTCGGCCCGGGAGATTATAGACGGGATTCAGACCTTTGCCACACAATTTACCGGGAAGATCTGGCTGGAAATTTTTATTGTGCCCGGGGTCAATGACACCCCGGCGGAATTGGCCGGGTTTAAAAAGGCCATTTTCGCCATTGATCCGGAAAGGGTCCAGCTCAATACCCTGGACCGGCCGGGAACCATTGCCCATATCCTGCCGGCAACAAGGGCGCAGCTTGAGCGTGTAAAAAGGAGTTTGGGCACAGACAAGGTTGAGATCATTGCCAGGGCAGGGGACAAGAAAAACAGGGGCAAGCCGCGGGATATGACCGCTGCCGTTCTTGAAACCATTCACAGAAGGCCCTGCACCCGGGATGACCTGGTGGCCCTTTTAAATGTCGACCCGGCCCGGGTGGACACCCTTTTGGCAATGCTTGAAGCTTCCGGCCGCATTGAAGCAAGGCAGCAGGCCCGGGGTCTTTTTTTTCAGACCATCAAATAAAGGCGATTAAATGGAAAAGAAAACCGGTCGTTTTGCGGAGTTAAGATCCGCCCTTTTGTTTATCACGATTTTGCCGGCCGGCAGAAATGTGGCCTATTCTCCCATGGGCATGATCCGGTTTTTCCCGGTGGCGGGGCTGATCATCGGCGCAATGCTGGTGCTGGTGGATCTTGGGGTTTCCAGGCTTTGGGCTCCTCCTGTGGCAGCCCTGCTGGATCTGCTTTTTCTGGTGGTGATTACCGGTGCCTTCCATCTGGATGGTGTCGGGGACACGGCAGACGGTATTTTCAGCCACCGGCCCAGGAAACGGGCATTGGAAATTATGAAAGACAGCCGGACCGGCATGATGGGACTTGTGGCAGTGGTTTGTGTTCTGGCGGTGAAGCTGGCCGGGATCTGGTCGGTTAAGGCATGGGGAACTTCGTCCCAGACCCCGGTCCTGCTTTTTATCGTGCCGGCCTATTCAAGGGCTGCCATGATTTTCGGCATTAAATTTTTAAACTACGGCAGAACAGAAGGGGGAACCGGAAAAGATCATTTTGGACGTCCCATTGGCTGGAATGATTTTTCATATTGCCTGATTCCCCTGTTTTTCTCCCTGTTTTTAGGATATAAAGGCCTGGTTCTGAATTTGATTTTCTGTGGAGGAGTGGCCCTGATACTGGGGTTTTACAAGAGAAAAATGAATTGTATAACAGGGGATATGCTGGGCGCCCTGTGCGAGGTAATGGAAGCCCTGCTGTTTTTGGGCGTTTCTGCCCAGTTTTTTTTGTAACCGGATTTCCTTTGTAAAAGGACAAAAACATGATTCAAGGACATGGGGGCAATAAAAAAGAATTGGCAGGACATCTTTGCTGCCCTGTTGAAGATATTATCGACATGAGCAGCAATTTGAATCCCCTGGGGCCGCCGGACAACATACATGCCCTTATCCTGGAAAAGCTCGGGTCCATCCATTCCCTGCCGGAGCCGGATGCCTTTGCCATGAGGGCCGGATTTGCCCGCTACTACAAAATTGACCCAGGCCAGGTCATTGCCGGCAACGGCACCACCTTTTTTATCTATACCATTCCCAAGGCCATTGGCGCCAAACGGGTGGTCATTTCCGGCCCCACCTATTCGGATTATGGGGATGCCTGCGCCATGCACGGCATTGAAGCCCTGCATTGCCTGGCAGAACGGTCCCGCAATTTTCAAGTGGATATGGGCCGGCTCTCGGACCTGGCAGGGTCGGCGGACCTGGTTTTTCTGTGCAATCCCAACAATCCCACGGGCGCATTGATGCCCAGGGACAAGATTGCCCGTCTGATCGAAAAACACCCAAACACCTGTTTTGTGGTGGATGAATCCTATCTGCCCTTTGTGGACGATGCCAGGAATCTTTCCTTTGTTTCCGACACCCGGTACTCCAATCTGCTGG
Source organism: Pseudomonadota bacterium (assembly GCA_018816605.1). Next base: position 8,344 of record JAHIVS010000378.1, on the reverse strand, counting down.
TCCTGTCTTCCATGTCAAAGATCTTCAGAATTCCCGGGCTGCGGACCGGATTTTTAAGCGGGGGCAAGGCGCTAATAAACACGGTCATGGGGTATTACCAGCCCTGGAGCGTCAACTCCCTGGCCCAGGAGGTGATCACGGATATTTTTGCCAATCCCGATGCCATTGAGCCCTTTTACGAACAGACCCGGAACTATATCAAGACGGAAAAACAGATTTTTGTCCAGGCCCTCGGGCAAATTTCCGGCATCCGACTCTTTGATGCCCCCCCCTATTTTATCCTGGCCGAACTGGAGAAGATGAGGGCCCCTGAATTTTGCAGGGCCATTGGCGAGGATAAAATTCTCATCCGGGACTGCAGTAATTTTATCGGGCTTTCCGATCAGTTTGTCCGGTTTTCCCTCAAGACCCGGGAGGTCAACCTGGCCCTGGCCCGCAGCATACAAAAGGTTCTGGCCAAAAAGGAGCGTCATGGGTGATATTGCCTGGTATGTCCTGTTTTCAGCCTTTGTTCTGGATTTTCTCCTGGGGGACCCTTTGTGGTTGCCCCATCCGGTGGTGGGCATGGGAACCGCCATCTCATTTTTTGAAGTAAGGTTCAGGCGCATCCTGAAAAACCCTTTTGTGTCCGGTCTCTTCTTTGCCCTTTTTCTTATCAGCGCAACCTTTGCCCTCTCCCTTGCCCTGGTAAAACTGGCGGTTTTCATTCATCCTCTGCTGGGAACCTGTGTCCAGGTTGTCCTGCTTTTTTATTGTTTTTCCGCAACAAGCCTGGTTCAGGCAGCAACGGCTGTGGCCCGCCCCCTTGAAGCCTGTGACCTTGAAACTGCCCGGGAAAAGGTGGCCATGATCGTGGGCCGCGAAACCCGGAACCTGGATGAAGCCGCCGTCACCCGGGCTGCCGTTGAAACCGTGGCGGAAAATTTTGTGGACGGGTTTTTATCGCCCCTGATGTTTGCCCTGTTGTTCGGGGTGCCCGGTGCCCTGGCCTATAAGATGATCAACACCCTGGATTCCATGGTGGGATACCAGAATGAAACCTATATCCTTTTTGGCAGGGCATCGGCCCGGATTGACGATGTGGCCAATTTCGTGCCGGCCAGAATTTCTGTTCTGGTGATTTCTCTTGCCGCCGGTGTCCTGTCTGTGTCCAAAGGGATCCGGGCGTTGAAAACGGCCTTGTCCCAGGGACGACGTCACAAAAGCCCCAATGCGGGGTATCCGGAAGCAAGTTTTTCTGGGGCCCTTGGCATCCGCATGGGCGGCCCCAATGTCTACCACGGGCAACGGGTGGAAAAACCCTATATCGGCGGCCAATTTGCCGACCCGGACATCCATGGGATTTTCCGGGCCTGTGAACTCATGCAGCTTTCCGCCCTCATTGCCACCCTGGCTGCCTGCGGCCTTGCCTTTTTTTAAAAATGGTTTTTTTTAAAAGGGCAGCCAGATGAAACCAACCCCATTGCGGGACCGGCCCTTCCGGCTGGGTACCACTTCCTTTATTTATCCGGACCATATCCTTCCCAATGTCCGGCGGCTGGGGCCTTTCTTTGACGAGATTGAGCTGCTGGTATTTGAGAGCATGCCCAAAGAGGTGCTGCCCTCCAGGTCAGAGATCCGGGAGCTTGGGCGCTTGTCCGGAAAGCTTAACCTTACCTATAATGTTCATCTGCCCACGGATATCCGCCTGACACACCCTTCCGACACACAACAAGAACGGGCGGCCGACACTCTGTTCCAGGTGATGGAGCGGCTGGCGCCTTTAAATCCCACCACCCATACCCTTCATCTGCCCATGGACAGGGGCGTTAACACACCTGAAGCGTTTCAGGCCTGGGAGGCACGGGCCCGGAAGGGTCTGGAACTTCTGGTTGACCGCCTGGCCGACCCGGGCAGGCTTTGCCTTGAAACCCTCTGGTACGCTCCTGGCTGCCTTGGACGTCTGGTAACGGATTTTGGTCTTGCCCTGTGCGTTGATGCGGGCCACCATTTTAAATACGGCCATGATCTGGGCACCACCTTTGGGCGCCACAGGCATCAGATACCCATTGTCCACCTGCACGGAGTGGATTTTTCAGGCCCGAGCCCCAAGGATCATACAAGCCTGGACAAGCTTCCTTCAGAGCTGTTTTCCCAGGTTGTCCGGCTTCTGACCGACTATGGGGGCACGGTTTCCCTGGAAGTCTTTACTCTTGAAAACCTGGCAAGGTCCCTGGCCCGGCTGTCTTTGGTTTTTGCCGATATTCCGACACTGGAATCATAAATTGTCGGCACCCTTCTGGCGAACGCTCCTTTCTGCTTGCAATCACATCAAAAGGATAGTAACTAGATTTTCATGTATTATTTTGCGATAAAAGATGATTTTATTCAAAAAATTGAAAGAAAACTGATGAAAATTAAAGAAAACATTGCATTGATAGGAATGCCTGCAGTGGGCAAGAGCACCGTGGGGGTGCTGCTGGCAAAACGCATGGGGTATGCGTTTTTAGATACGGATATTCTGATCCAGACAAAAGAACAAATGACCTTATCCCGGATTATTTCGGCAAAGGGACTGGAACGATTTCTTGAAATTGAGGAATCCCATTTGCTGGGGGTGAAGTGTTCACAGCATGTCATTGCCACCGGCGGCAGCGTGGTCTACAGGGAAAGGGCCATGGCCCACCTGGCACAGCGGGCGACCATCCTCTATCTTGCCGTGGATCTGGAGATCCTGACAACCCGGCTGTCGGACGTGGTTGAAAGGGGGGTTGCCATGGATCCCGGAAAGGGGATTCCCGATCTTTACAAAGAAAGAACTCCCTTGTATGATAAATATTGTGATATAAAAATTGAGTGCGGAACAAAAAGTCCGGCACAGGTTGTAGCAGCCATCGAACACTATTTGTCATAATTACCAGGGAGGATGATCATGGGCGAGATGCTGACCACAAAGCAGGTGGCACAATTTTTAAACGTAAATGAAAAAATGGTCTATTCACTCATTTCCGAAAAAGGCCTTCCTGCTTCCAAGGTAACGGGCAAATGGCTTTTTCCCATCGATCTGGTCCGCCAATGGGTGGAAACAGGGACGGAAAATTATCCGGAACTGGCAAAATTGCCGCCCTACCATGGGTTGGTGCTCATTGCCGGCTCCAATGACCTGCTGCTGGATAAAATTATTGCCACCTTTAATCTCAAGCACCAGGACCATATGGCCATGTTTGGCCTGGCAGGATCCATGGGCGGACTCAAGGCCCTGCGCCAGAACCTGTGCCATATCGCCGCAAGCCATCTGGTGGCCGATAACAGGGAGTATAATTTTCCTTTTATCCAGGATGCCCCGGTCCCGGCGGTGGTGAATTTTTGTTTGCGGGAGCAGGGGATTCTGCTTCAAAAAGGAAATCCGGAAAAGATCCAGTGCGTGAAGGATTTGAAACAGCCCCAGATAAAAATAGTCAACCGGATGCTGGGAACCGGTACCCGCCAGCTCTTTGACAAGGAATTGAAAAAAGCGGAGATCAAAGGGGAAACCATTGACGGATATGACAATTGTCTGTCAAAGCACCTGGATATTGGGCTTGCGGTTCTGAGCGGACAGGCCCATGCCGGTCCCGGGATCAAACCGGTTGCCAAAATTCTGGGGCTTGATTTTCTTCCCTTGTGCTGGGAACGCTTTGACCTTTTGATCGGCAAAGACCGGTTTTTTGACCAGGGTATTCAGCTGTTTCTCTCTCTGTTAAAAGGCAAGGTGATTCAGGCGGCTGCCAAAGAATATGGCGGATATGACCTGTCTTTAACCGGGAAAATGGTTTACCCGGAACCTGCGGTCAATCAAACGGATCTGCTGCCCAAACAATAATTAGCGCAGGGCTATTGTTTTGACGCTGTCTGCCACAATCGCTTTCAGTTCCTGCATGTCTTGGCTGGAAAAAAAATGGTGGTCCTCTTTTAAAAAGTCAGGATCCAGAACAGAAACATTTCGGGAGCATTTTTGAAGGACATATCGGTCTGCTCCCTGGATCATCCCTGCAATCCGGGCCATGATCTCTTTGGTGATGAAAGGGCGGGCACAGGTGGTGCGAAATTCGTAGGCCGGTGCCTTTTCCATTATCAGGGATATGCTCTCGGCAATTTTTTTTACATCAAAATCGCCCTTGATCAGCAGGGGATAATGGATAAGGCTGGTCTTGATATCCATGGCCAGATAGTCAATCAGTTTTTCATCCATCAGCGCTTCAAGGATATGGGGCCGGGTGCCGTTGGTGTCCAGCTTGATCTTGTAGCCCAGTTTCCGCAATTGTTTGCAAAAGTCAATAAGATCCGGCTGGAGGGTGGGTTCCCCCCCGGTGATGGCCACACCGGAAAGCTGGCCCTGGCGCTTTTCAAGGAAGGATAAAATTTCATTTTCATCATAAAGACTGCCGGCCCCTTTTACAGGGCCGCCGGCAAGGGCCGGGTTGTGGCAATAGGGGCAGGTAAAGTTACAACCCGAAGTAAAGACCACACACGCAATGTTCCCGGGAAAGTCGATCAGGGAATTTTTTTGAAAGCCGCCAATGTGCATGGGTGCGCTTTTTTAAGCCACATTATAAACGTTATAGGTTTTTCGCATGCAGAATTCGGTCTGTTTCCCGTTGTTCCATTGGCCCACGGGCCGAAGGTATCCCACCACCCGTGAATAGATCTCCGTCTCCGAATCACAATTGCCGCATTTGGCATGCTCGCCTGCAATATAGCCGTGGGAGGGGCAGACGCTGAAGGTCGGGGTCAGGGTAAAATAGGGCAGCCTGAAACTTGAGGAAACCTTGTTGACCAGCTGTTTTACAATCTGGGTATCGGTCACTTCCTCTCCCAGAAATAGATGCTGGACCGTACCGCCGGTATACTTAGTCTGGAGATTGTCCTGGAGTTCCAGGGCTTCAAATAAATCATCGGTATAATTGACCGGCAAATGAGTGGAATTGGTATAGAAGGGATCCTTGCCCTGCTGGTATTCTTCTTCATTGGCACAGAGAATGTCTTTATACTTTTTCTTGTCCATGCTGGCAAACCGATAGGTGGTGCCTTCTGCCGGGGTGGCTTCCAGGTTGAAGATTTCGTCGGTTGTTTCCTGCAGGGCTTCTATCTGCTTGCGGATATGATCCATGGCCCGGACGGCAAAGGCCTGGCCTGCTTTGGTGGCAATGCCTTCTCCCAAAAAGTTGAGGCAGGCCTCGTTCATGCCCAGAATGCCGATGGTGGAAAAATGATTGCGCCAGTAAACCCCGGCGCTTTCCTTGATTTTTCTTAAGTAAAATTTTGAATAGGGGTAGAGATCGCCATTGGTAAATTTTTCAAGAATCTTGCGCTTGATGCTCAGGGATTCGGCGGAAATCTGGATAAGGTCGTCCAGGCGGTTGAGAAAATCCGCTTCGTCCGTGGCCAGGTAGCCTATTCTGGGCAGGTTCAGGGTGACAACCCCGATTGAACCGGTCAGGGGATTGGCGCCAAACAGCCCTCCGCCTCTTTTGCGAAGCTCCCGATTGTCCAGTCTCAGGCGGCAGCACATGGACCTTGCATCTTCAGGGTCCATGTCTGAATTGACAAAGTTGGAGAAATAGGGAATGCCGTATTTGCCCGTCATTTTCCAGATGTTCTCCAGATTGGGATTGTCCCAGTTAAAATCGCTTGTAATATTATAGGTGGGGATGGGAAAAGTGAAAACCCGCCCCTTGGCATCCCCTTCCATCATTACCTCGGCAAAGGCGGCATTGAGCAGGTCCATTTCTTCCTGAAAATAGGCATAGGTCTTTTCCTGGTATTTGCCGCCGATCATGACAGGGACATCTTTCAGGGTGGAGGGGACAATCAGGTCCATGGTGATATTGGTAAAAGGGGTCTGAAATCCCACACGGGTGGGGATGTTGATATTGAAGATAAATTCCTGGAGCGCCTGCTTCACCTCTTTGTAGCTTAACTGGTCTTCCCGGATAAAGGGGGCCAGGAGGGTGTCAAAGTTGGACATGGCTTGGGCACCGGCAGCCTCTCCCTGGAGGGTGTAGAAGAAGTTTACAATCTGTCCCAAAGCGCTCCTGAAATGTTTTGGCGGTGAAGATTCCACCTTGCCGGCAACGCCCTTGAACCCTTCTGCCAATAGATCCTGGAGGTCCCAGCCCACGCAATAGACCGACAGCAGGCTTAGGTCATGGATATGGATATCTCCCGCGTAATGGGCATCCCTGACTTCCGGGGGATACACCCTGTTGAGCCAGTACTCTGCGGTAATGTCCGAAGAGATATGATTGTTAAGTCCCTGGAGGGAATAGCTCATGTTGCTGTTTTCTTTGACCTTCCAGTCCATCCGGCTGATATAGGATTCCATGAGGCCCACATTTTCCTTGATGGCAATTTTCCGGATCTGGTTGTGCTGTTCCCGGTAGATGATATAGGCTTTGGCGGTCTTATAAAAGGGGGAATCCAAAAGAACCCGTTCAACAATGTCCTGAATTTCTTCTATGTCCGGAACGGGGCCTAATTGCAAATCCCTTGCCAGGGTGAGCACTTTTAACGTCAGTTTCTGGGCGTCTCTGCCATTGAATTCCCCTGTTGCATCTCCTGCTTTTACCAGGGCGTGTGTGATCTTTGTGGGATCAAATTCAGCTACCCGTCCGTCACGTTTTTTAATTTGCTCAAACATGTATCCACCTCTTGAAATCTGATTGAAATTAGACTATCTTCTGTCAGCACTGCCGGAAATCCACTCTAGTGATTTTGGTTGCTGGATGGCAAGCCTATCGCAATATGTAGTTGGTTGTCAAGGCAAAAAAACTATATGTTGTGGTTATACCATAACTGCATGATGGATACAAATGCAACTTGACCAGAATCCTTTTTTTAGAAAAGCCATAACCTCCTGGTACGATTCAAGCTTTGCCTGCTGGCTGCTCATCGCCATTATGCTCCTTGTGTTTGTGTTTTCCCTGGCAGGGGTCATCGTGGCTTTGGGAGAGCCTGCCTTTGAAGCCCATTTCTGGTTTCCGGGGTTTCTGGCATTTTTATCCGGATTTCTTGCGCTGAAGGTCTTTATCCGGCTTAAGATACGATCCAATAAAGGCTGATCCCTGGGGATGAGAAGAGTTACCTGCTTGTGATCACCTCTATTAAATGGTGGAGAATCTTTGCTGTGACCCCCCAGATGACCACATCTTCATATGGATAGGTGAGTTCCATTATATTGGGCCGGCGGCCGGCATAGCCTTTTTCCCTGTGCAGCCGTGTCAGATGGGAGACGGGGATGGGAAGTACCCGTGATATTTCTGCTGTGTCGTAGGTGATCGTCTCTTGTTTATTCCAGATACCGGTAAAGGCCTCAATGTCCTTATTGTTAATGGTCTGGAAATGGCCCAAAGAGCCGATTACCCTTACATTTTCTGGACAAATCCCCATCTCTTCCTTAAGTTCTCTGAGGGCGGTCTCCCGGGTGGAGGCGTCCTGTTTGTCCACATGGCCGCCGGGAAAAGCCATCTGGTTCCGCCAGGGATATCCTTCCACATCGGCCTTCTGGATAAACAGCAGATCCAGAACCTCATTAAACACGAACAGGGCCATCACGCTGGTGGGTTGAAACAGCGCCGGGTCCGGGGGAAACGGATGGACCGCAGTCTGGACTGCGGAACGGATTTTTTGAATACAATGGGTCTGATCCATATGTTTGGCCTGTGAAATGTTAAACAAAAACAAAAAGATACAGGGAATGCCGGCGCTTGTCAAACCGGGAAATCTTTCCCCAGCACTTTTTGTAAGCAGATATTCTGACACGGTTCCGAAAGATGATCAATCTGCCGTTGAAAAAAATCAGAAAAACAGGTTTTCCAAAAATAGTCTGGGAGAAAGCTGGACGGGCCTGCGCTCCTTTTTACGGGTCATGTTAAAAAGCAGGCATTCCAGGTGTTGGTCCAGGCCTTTGCAGGATTTGACAATAATGCCGCGATGGTATTTTTTCAGATAGGCCCTTTGTCGGGACGAGGTGTCGCCCCCGGGAAAACAGAGGTCCACAATTTTATCCGTGATCCGGAATACCTGGTTTTCGGGAAGCAGGGTTTTAATCAGCACTTCGATTAAGGTGTCCAAATAGGGGGCATATGAAACCCTGTCCCTTGCATTTTCCTTAACCATTATATCCAGGGCTTTTCCGATGGAGGAGGGTTTTTTATAGACCCGGCTGGCAGTAATGGCCTCAAAGGTGTCTGCAATATTGACGATGCGATAAAATTTCTTGGTTAATCCATAGGTCTGCTCCAGCCGGGTCCGGGCATCCGGATTCAAATAGTTGTAAAAAGAGGTCGGGGTGTCATGGAAAATACCATAGCTTTGGGCCAGGTGT
>JAHIVS010000044.1 GCA_018816605.1 Pseudomonadota bacterium | reverse complement strand
TTCCGAATGCCAGAGCATGATGACCGGCACTTGATTGTCGGGTTGGTTCCATTTCAGGGCCATAAGCTCCTGGGTCCCAAGGTCTTCTGCCACGGCGATTTCAGGGCAGAGGGTGATGCCTATCCCCCTTTTAAGGCAGGCCTTCAGGCTAGGAATGCTGGAAAATTCCAGCAGTTTGGGTGAGATGTTTCTTTGTTCGAGCGACCGCTCAAAGGATCTGCGGTAACTTCAGTCGGTTTTGGGCAAGAGCAGGGTCTGGTCTGAAAGATCCTGGTAGGTGACGCGTTTTCTCCCGACAAAAGGATGGGAAGGGCCGGATACCATGATTAATTTTTCGGTTTTCAGCAATCGGACATTCACTTCCTTATAATAGACGGCATCGGTCATTAAAAAGGCCAGGTCGATACGGCCGGAGTTCAATTCTTCCCTGAGCTTTTGGTCGGAACAATTGATGAAAATCAGTTTGACTTCCGGATGCTGACCATGGAAGTCTTCCACAATTTGAGGCATATATATGGTAGCCAGGGTTTCCGGAATTCGGATGGTCAGGCTGCCCCGGGTCTGGCCTGCCCCCGACATTTCCGAGCGTATTTCCTTTGTCATCTCTTCCATGCGCCGGGCATATTCATACAAGGTGCTGCCGGCATCTGTTATCAAAACCCTCTGGCCGATGCGGTCAAACAATCTGACATCAAGCTCCTGCTCCAGGGTTTTGATCTGGGCAGAGACCGATGACTGTGCCATGAAGAGCTTTCGGGCTGCGCGGGTGAAGCTTTGATTGTCTGCCACGGCCCTGAAGGTTTTCAATTGTCGAAATTCCATTTTTTCTCCCCTGACGGCGCCCATCGTCTAAAACGATGGATACCATCGAAACAAATCGTTGGACACGATTGACGGATGAGTTTAATCAAATATTCAGATAAAAACAATATCCATTCAAAAAAGGATGCGGAGGTGTCATGGAAGGACAATCAGAAGAACAAGTGATTGGTGAGCGGGCCAAAGGCTATTTCGGCAATGGATTTCATTGCGCCGAGGCAGTCGTGGCTGCCGTTCTGGAGGAAATGGGCAAAGACGCATCCGAGGCAATTGCCCATGCCACCGCCTTTGGCGGCGGATTCGGTAAAACCTGTGGAGAGGCTTGCGGGGCCTTGTCCGGGGCTCTTATTGTCATCGGCCATCTGCATGGCCGGCGGGAATCGGGTAAAGACTGGAACCTGGCGGCAGGTATGGGTGCCGGTATCCGGCAACTGTTTATTCATCGATTTGAGACCACCCATTGCCTTAGTCTCAGGGAAAAATTTGGCCAGGAAGGTCAGATGGACCAGTGCCGGGATCTGGTAGGGTGGGTGACCCGGGATCTTGTGTCGCTCCTGGAAAAATATCCTGAAAAGGTGTGACCCTGATGTTCCACAAGAGCAGTTTATAAACAGATACCAATGGGGATGCAAGGTTTTAAATGCTTGACGTGGAGATCACTTTTAACTTATTCATAACAGAAATGCCAGGATCATACACAGGCAGACGGAATGGGGGACAGATAAGTGGAAAAAACAAAGTATATCGGCGCCCATGTCAGTATCAGCGGGGGAGTTGAGAATGCTCCTCAAAATGCGGAACGCATCGGCGCAAGCGCTTTTGCCATGTTCACCAGGAATCAGCGGCAATGGGTGTCAAAACCCCTGACAGACAAAAACATCGATCAATTTCGCGAGAACTGCAGATGCGCAGGGTATGATCCCAAGCGCATCCTTCCCCATGACAGCTACCTGATCAATCTGGGGCACCCGGAAGAAGCGGCGCTGGAAAAATCAAGGATTGCCTTTCTGGATGAAATGCAGCGCTGTGAACGTCTGGGCCTTTCCTACCTGAACTTCCATCCTGGAAGCCACTTGAACAAAATAGATCCGGATCACTGCCTGGAGCGGATCAGCCAATCCATCAACCTGGCCCTGGACCAGACAGCGGGCGTTACGGCTGTCATCGAAAACACCGCAGGCCAGGGAACCAATATGGGATATCGATTTGAGCACCTGTCCCGGATCATCAAGAATGTCCGGGACAAGAATCGTGTGGGGATCTGTCTGGACACCTG
>JAHIVS010000377.1 GCA_018816605.1 Pseudomonadota bacterium | reverse complement strand
CCGTTCCCTGGCCTGGTCCGAAAAAGAGCATCTCCGGCCTGCCGTAGTAATCCATAATGGTATCATCGGCCAGCATGAGATCCAGAAGGCCCTCGGTTACATCGTACAGGGCGTCACCGGCGTATTCTCCATAGGTGGCATGGGGGACGATGACTCCGCTCGAACCGCTCTCGCAGATGTCCTTATGCTTGAGATGCTGGACCTTGGGACCCAGGTCGAAATTGAGCAGCAGGGCATTGTCCAGTTCATTGTCATGGTTGTCCGGGGTGATCCTCAACAGCCTGAGGCCGCCCAGTGAAACGTCGTCTGCCCTCAGATGAGTGCCGCAGGCATAGTGACCGTTCACAAAAAAGACACCAAACACAAACTGGTTATAAACCAGGGGATCAAGGATGGTATTGTCAAGCCTGAAACTGAAGGAGCGCTTCCGGCGTTTGTAAAAATTGGTTTTCAGGGTTCTGGTGACCAGTTTTGCCATAAAGGAGAAGATCTCCCGGCCCAGGGAGAAATCCATGAACCGGGCGTTGAGTATCCTGTTAAATTCAGTAAGGCACTCATTTGGATCCAGGAAAGGTTTCCGGGAGTTCCGGGCCGGATCAAAGCGCTGTTCAAACAGGGCGTACAAAACCTTCAAAAGGTCGGGATGGGCCATGGCCGTGGAACGAATGGTCCTTGCATCAAAGGTGGATCTGTTGGCTTTGTGGACACTTTTGGCAAAAGCATCCTCATATTCTCTGTTCCCAAGCCTTGCCATAATTTCTCTGTTGGTCTCATCTTCTCTGTTTGTGAAGATAAACATATGGGTGAAGTCAATGGCGTTGCCGGCAAAGAGCATCTCTTTAAAGGAGAGTTTTCCCTGCACATAAAGTTCGGTGACAGGGTTGACGCTGAAGGATAAAAAGGCTGCAATATCCCCAATGATCTCGGCCTCTTTTGTCCGTGTAACCTCTCCTCTGATGTAGAGGGAGCAGATGGAGGAGGGGACCTCTGAACAATCCCAGTAAGGCTCCCAATAGGCGCGCATCAGGGTAAGGCCGTGGTCTTTGAACAATTGCCTGAAAATGGGGATCTGGGGTGAGGCAAAGTCTGAGTTGAACATGAAACGGGTCTCATCTGTTATCGGCAGGTTAAAGGTCTCAATCAAAGGAAAGACCGAAGCCTTGGAATCCTTGAGAAACTTCTCGTATCGTCTGCGGGTGGGTTCCGGAGTGGCTGTGTAATCGCCTGCAAGGTTAAAGAGAAACCGGGATGTCTTGAATTCGTTTTTTGTGTAATCGTTTGCTGTTTCAGGGCGAATAATATAGGTGTAGTAATCATTTTCAGGGCTGAAATAGTACTCACGCCTGTGGCCCGATATCAGCCCCTCTATCACTTTTTCCATGCTGTCCCGGGTTTCCAGGGTGGCGATTCTCACCCGCTGGACATCGTTTCCATGTGCCAGGTCAAAGTCGATGTGGGCCACCCTGCCGACCAGAACCACACGGCCCTCCTGAACAGCGATACTCGAGGCAATGGAGGCCAGCAGGTGTTTCAGTGAAGCCTTGGTGATATTTTCAAAAAAATAGTTGGGCAAACCCAGGTCGTTGAGCAATATTCCTGCGGCCATATTGATGCAGTTTGCGGTGATCAATCCTTCAGCTGAAAGGTCTATGACCGCCTCATAAAGAACCCTGATATCCAGACTGACTCTTTCCGCCTTGTCTATGATATGGGGGGACTGGGAAACAGATCCTGTGGCGCAGGTTTTCATGTGGATCTCCTCAGGCCTCAGTTACAGGCTTGTAAGGTAGGTGGTCAGATTGATCTTTTGATTGGTTATCTTCAGTTTTTTTCGAATGTGATTTCGGTAGGTCTCCACGCTTCGATAGGAGAGATTCAGCAGCTTTGCCATCTCCTTGGAGCTGAGACCGCTTCGGATCATGTTGCAGATTTCATTCTCCCTGGGCGTGAGCCGATAATTTTTTTTTGATATCTGGGTTCCGAAGGAAGAGGTGAGCTGCTTTATGTTTTCCTCCAGCAGGTTCAGATACTCCCTGTCCAGGGCAGAGCCCATATTGTCAAGTTTTTTCAGCAGCGGCAGCAGCAGGTTTTCCACATTGGCCAATACTTTTGCCTCAAGGCTGTTCTTCTCCGCCAGGATCTGGTTCATCACCTCCCGCAGGGCAATATTTTTCTCCTTTAACTGCAGGTTCTGCTCCTTGAGGATTTGTTTGCTTTCTCTTAAGTCTTTTTCTGCCTGTTTGCGTTCGCTGGTCCTGCCCAAGGACTCGGCAATGGCGTTGAGAAGCAGGCGCTCCTCTTCTAGAAAAGGACCTTCTTCCTGTTTGGGCCGGTTTTCAAGGTAGCAGACCGTTAAAATGCCGATGGATTCCCCGTAGGCAACAACCTCAACCTGCTGCTTCCAAAATGTGTTTTTATAGTTGCCGGTTCTGTAACTCTGGTCGTTGATGAGGAGCTGGGCACATGTGATTTCCGGGTATTGCCAGGAAGAGGGAATCAGGTCGACCACCTGTTGGAATATTGTTTCCAGAGGAAGGCCGATTTGTTCCAAAATCTTTGAAATGGCGTATAGACAGTTGATCTCCTTGATGCGCTCCTTTAGGGTATGGGTCTGGCGCTTCAGGGTCTGTTCCATGAGCCCATGCTCTGTTGCAAGCTTTTCCAGTTCCTGGTTCCGCTTGAGAAGAGCCTGGGTATCCAGGTGTTGCAGGGTATCTGTTTTAATCATTTTCCCATGGTTATGCTTTCTTGCTGCAGGGTCTGCAGCAAGAAAGCCGAATCCTTTGATAAAAAATTTAAAAATTTATATACCAGGATTTAAAGCGCTATACAAGCCCCTGGTCGATCATGGCGTTTACAACCTTTACAAAACCTGCAATATTGGCACCGACAACATAATTTCCGGCCTGCCCGTATTCTGTTGCAGCACCAACACATGAGGTGTGGATGCTCTTCATGATCTGTTTGAGGCGATCGTCGACCTCTTTTCTGGTCCATTTGATGCGCATGCTGTTCTGGGACATTTCAAGGCCTGATACTGAAACCCCGCCAGCATTGGCGGCCTTGCCAGGCGCATAAAGAATTTTCTGATCCAGGAAGATGTCCACAGCTTCCGGGGTTGACGGCATGTTGGAGCCTTCGGCAACAACATATACGCCGTTTTCAATCAGATTGGCGGCATCCTTTTCATTGATCTCATTCTGGGTGGCACTGGGGAAGGCGCAATCGGCCTTGATATCCCAAAGGGGATTGTGGTCCAGGGACGAATCAAACTCTGTATAGACCGCCTCCGGATATTTCTGCACATACTCTTTTATTCTGCTGCGCCGGGTGTTCTTAAGCTCCATCACATGGGCCAGTTTCTCCCGGTCTATGCCCCTTTCATCATGGATGAACCCTGAAGAGTCCGAGAGGGTCACAACCTTTCCCCCAAGGTCCAGAATCTTTTCCACGGTATACTGGGCAACATTTCCTGATCCTGAAACAAGGCAGGTCCTGCCTTCCAGGGTTTCGTTCCGGGTTGCCAGCATCTCCTTGGCAAAATAGACACAGCCGTAACCTGTTGCTTCCGGCCGGATAAGGCTTCCGCCCCAATTGATGCCCTTGCCGGTCAAGACGCCGGTAACCTCGTTGGTCAATTTTTTATACATGCCGAACATATATCCGATTTCACGTCCCCCAACACCGATATCCCCGGCAGGCACATCTGTGTTCGGACCAATATGGCGGTATAGTTCTGACATGAAGGCCTGGCAGAAGCGCATCACTTCATTGTCTGATTTTCCCTTGGGGTCAAAGTCTGACCCGCCTTTTCCTCCGCCCATGGGCAGGGTGGTCAATGCGTTCTTGAAGACCTGTTCAAATGCCAGGAACTTGAGGATGCTCAGGTTTACGGAAGGGTGGAATCTTAAACCGCCCTTGTAGGGGCCGATGGCAGAGTTCATCTGTATCCTAAACCCTCTGTTGACCTGAATCCTGCCGGCATCATCTATCCAGGGAACCCTGAATATGATGGTTCGCTCTGGCTCGGCTATCCGTTCAAGGATTCTGGCCTTGCGGTATTCGGGATGGCGGTCCAGGACCGGCTGTACTGTATCGATAACCTCCCGGACCGCCTGGTGGAATTCCTTCTGATCCGGGTCTTTATCAATGATTCGCTTGAGTTCCTCTGACATGGTGTAACCTCCTTAACGTTATGAAAAAATGTGTGGGCCTGTCACTGCAGGCTGTTGTTGTCTCGGTTTAGGCGTCAAGGATGACGCATCGGGATTGTTTTCCGTCTATCTTGATTACCATGGGATTTTTCAGCTGCAGGTGCCGTAAAAATTTTGTCTCATCAACTGCCGCAATATTCTTAAGCCTCTGCCAGTCCAGACGGTCCAGGCAAGGACTCAGGGTTTGGTTCACCGTAATGTAGGGAATCCCCTGGGAGGTAATATTGTGGAAAAAGTGGGATCCCTGGGATGGGTCTGCATTGATGGCCTTGTTTCTGATTTCCACAATGGCCCCCACCCCGGATATTTGATGCCATTTGACCGGAATGCCGAGCCAGGGATCCGAGGCACCCCAGCGTCCCGGGCCTGCCAGAAGAAATTGTCGGTTTTCACGGACCAGTTTGGCATTGATAAGGGCAATTTCCCGGGCCATCTGTCGGGTATACCCCCCCTCGAAGGCCTCCTGTTTCACATGGACAATATCCTTAAGGGTATCAAAGGTGCCGTTGCCAAGGGCATTGGATGAATAGCCAATGCCCTTGGCCGCCTCTTCCTGGGTGATGGTCACCCGGCTATGGTCCATGGTTTTGACCATGGGCCGTATCTGGAGAAAGAAGAAATCCCAGGGCTTGTCCTTTTCAACATGGGCATTTGCTGAAAATTCGATTTCCACAGATGCCCCGATCCCTTCTCTTCCCAATGCCAGAAGGTCGTTGATGAGGGCGGGGATGGGGGGCATCTGGTATTTCAAAACCCGGGCAAAGGTAAGAATTTTGGGCCCCGGGCAATACCAGGTGTCCCGTATCCGGTCCTCGTCTGCCACATAGGTGCTGGTCAAAACCTTGACAGGAAATTCTTCCAGGGCGTCAACAAGCTGCCGGCATTCCAGATTGGACAGGATCGGAAAGTGCAGACCTTCCGGGTAGCCCCTGGTTTTTAATGCGTAAAACCGGTTCTGGGTGTTGTTTAAAAAATCCCTTGCCGTTGCCAGCTGGGGCGTAATCTGGGGATGTCTGGGGCAGACCCTGAAACTTTGTTCCCCCTCCACCACAGTTTTGCCCAGGCCCAGGGCAAGATGAAGCAACCCGTCTTCGGGCTTCATGTGGGAAAAAGGATAAAAATTATAGGACTGGGCCACACCTGATATGGTCGGATAAAAGTAGTCGTTGTGCTGGGTGCCTGCCATTTCCTGGACAATCACGGCCATTGAGTCACCAAAGGGCTGGGAGGAAGTATTCCGGTAAAAGGCCTTGGCGTCCTCATAATAGGTGGATGCGTACACAAGCTTTATGGCCGTAACCAGATGGTCCAGCCGTATCGACAGGTCCTGGTGATTGTTGGGGATCTTGTATGTCTTGTAGAGCCCGGCATAGGGCTGGAAATGGGCATCCTCCTGCTGGCTCGAGGATCTTATGGCCAGGGGCACCTTTACCTGGTCAAGAAAAATTTTAAGTTTTCCCACAAGGTGGCAGGGCAAGGGAGCATCCAGAAATTTCTGGACAATTTTTTTCACAGGGTGCCCCTGCCCGGCAAAAACCCCGAGTTTGTTGTCCGTCACAAAGTCGTCAAAGATATCCGTACAGATCACCAGGGTCTTTGGAATCTGAATCTTTATTTCAGGATACCGGGCCCGGATCTCGGGGTGGTCCCGTAGAAGTCCTGCCATGAAGGCAAGCCCCCTGGCCTTCCCCCCGATAGACCCCTGGCCGATCTTAACAAATTCCATTATCCCGGCATCAAAGAGGTCGGGGTTGAACTGGAGGATAATGCCCTTGTAGCGCTGTACCCTGAGTTCATGGATATTAGAGACAATATAGTGACGAAGCATATCAACGGTTTTGAAATCAGCACTTTTGACTGCCCGGAACTGAAGTGCCAGGAGGATTTCCGAGTGCGCCATGAGCCAGTTTGAAAAATGGCCCCGGTCTGCATGGTACTTGACAGACTCATCCGGGACCCGGGCAAGTTTTGTCTCAAGCTCCATTATGTTGGCGGCACGATCAATCTCACGGCCCTCCCGGGTGCAGAAAACAAAATCACCGAATCCCAGATTGTTCAGAAAAAAAGTGTGGATCTGTTGGTCAAGGTTCCGGCTGTTTTTATCCAGGAACACAGCCGGGATCTGTTGGGCCCTGGCCTGGTTTTCCTTTTCGCAACTCATCAGGAGCAAGGGGATTTCCGGGTTCTTTTTTTGTATTTTGGACAAAATGGTGATGCCGGCTTTCGGGTCATCTTTACCTGCCCTGGAAAGCCTTGTGTCAGAAATGACACAGAGAAGATAGGAGCAGTACTGCTCAGAGAGGGCCATGGCCTCTTCATAGCTGGTTGCCAGAAGAATCTTGGGCCTTGCCTTCATGGTCATGAGTTTGAGGCTGTCGCTGCATCCTATTTTCAGGAGGGCCTGGGTCTGGGTGACGATCTCCTTGTAGATGATGGGCAGCAACCAGGAGGCATACTCTGGAGAGTCCTCCACCAGAAGAACCACCCGCACATTTCCCTTTTGGGTGTCGTGGCGGACATTGAGGCCGTCTTCGGTGATTTTTACCATGGCAAGCAACATGTCCGGGTTGCCCGACCAGATAAATATCCGGTCGATGCCCTCGATTTTTTGCCGCCTCAACT
>JAHIVS010000376.1 GCA_018816605.1 Pseudomonadota bacterium | reverse complement strand
TTAGCGCTGTAATTTTGCTGTGCTTTGTCCGTCTCAACGAAGGTTGAGCGGCCGCGCTGAAAAATTACAGCGCTAACATATTATCGGTCGATTGTCCACCCCCGCTCTCGCCGTCCTCGTTAACAAGTAGTTGTGTGGTTCTGTGTATCTTGCAATTTTTTTATAACTTGACAGCAAAAATGAAGTCAAGTATAAAAATCCTAACTGGATAACAAGCAAATTTGAACATTATCAAGACTTGATATCATGATCAAAGTACCTGAGGCGCTTCAAAAAAAATATAATCTGCTGTTGATGAACAGTGATATTGCACCGGATCAATATGGCCATTGCAAAAAGTGGCTTCTGTATTATCTGGATTTTTGTAAAAAATATGCCCATCCATATGCGAATACAAAAAGCCTTTTGCTTTTTCTGGAAAAACTGAAAGAAAAAAAGCAGACACTTTTCCAGCAATCTCAGGCAAAAAAGGCTGTGGATTTATATTATTCAGGGATAGACAAATCAAAAACTCCATCGGAAAATTCGGTTCCCCTCCATGAAATCCATGAAGATATTAAAATGTTTGATTCAAATGGAGATAATGATCCATGGGTTCGGGCTGTTGACGGGATTGAAAATGAAATCAAACTGCGGCATTATTCTAAAAAAACATTGAAAGCTTATTCATTATGGGCTGAAAAACTCCGATATTTTACAAAAGACAAATTGCCGGACTCATTAACTTCTGATGATGTGAAAGATTTCTTAACATTTTTAGCTGTTAAAAAGAAAGTATCAGCATCTTCCCAGAACCAGGCCTTTAATGCGCTGTTATTTTTTTTCAGAAATGTGTTGAAAAAAGAGTTTGGGAAAATCGAGGGTGTTGTCAGGGCCAAAAGAAAACCTTATATACCGGTTGTGCTTTCCAGGGCAGAGGTTGATAGCATCCTTCAAAATCTGCAGTATCCATTTGATCTTGTGGTGACGCTTTTGTATGGGTGTGGTCTCAGATTGTCAGAATGCATGAAATTGAGGATTCATAATTTTAATTTTGATCATCATGTACTGACCATACATGACGGAAAAGGGAAAAAAGATCGAACCGTTCCGCTTCCGGAATCTATCCGGGATGATTTAAAAGAACAGGTTAACCGGGTGATCAATTTACATGAAACAGACCTGAAGGATGGCTATTCCGGAGTTTTTATACCGGACAGGCTTGAAAAAAAGTACAAAAATGCGCCCAAAGAATTGACCTGGCAGTGGTTTTTTCCAGCAAGAGAGCTGACGTTTGTTCATGAGACCAATGAATACCGGCGGTATCATCTCCACGAAACCCATGTTCAAAAAGCCATTAAATGGGCAGTAAGAAAGTCAAAAATTTTAAAAAGGGCCTCCGCCCATACGTTCCGCCACAGTTTTGCAAGTCATCTGCTTGAAGCCAATTATGATATCCGGACGATCCAGGAACTTTTAGGGCACAGTGATGTGAGAACAACCATGATTTATACCCATACGGTTCGGTCGAGAACCCTTAAAGAAGCAAGGAGCCCCCTTGATTTTAGGGCAGAGTAAAGAAATAGCTCCGCTTTTTCCATTACATGGATCGCGGTGAGAGAAAAAGATAATAAAGCCTTATAAGGAAAAAACAAAAAAAGCAATCGGGGAAAACCTGATTTATTTGACTTTTTTCCTTTTGGCCCAAAAGGAGGCTGATTGAAATAAAAATGGAGAAAAAAATGAGTACAATCCCTTACTATCTTGTGGAAAAAAAAGGACCAGTTGCATGGGTGTATCTGAACCGGCCGGAAAAGAAAAATGCCATGCACCCGCCGGCTTGGAAAGATGCGCCGGCAATATTTGAAGAACTGGACGAAGATCCGGAGGTGAGCGTTATTATTGTGGCCGGCAAAGGCAGTGATTTTTGTGTGGGTATCGACTTGATGGAAATGATGGGAGAATTGCCGGAATTGATGGAACCGGAACAAAAGGGCGGGGTGAAATGGCAATTGCTCAAAAAAATCTATCCCCTTCAGGAAACCATGACCTGTATGGAGAAAATCAGGAAACCCGTCATTGCAGCTGTCCACGGGTATTGCATCGGGGCAGGGCTGGACATGATCACGGCCTGTGATATCCGGTTGTGTACAAAGGATGCCGTATTTTGTCTTAAGGAAGCGGCCGTGGGGTTTGTTGCCGACGTGGGCGTCCTCCAGCGGCTTCCCTTGATCGTGGGGCAGGGCATTACCCGGGAACTGGCCTTTACGGCAAAAACGATCACGGCCGAGCGTGCCGAAAAGATTCTGCTGGTCAACCAGGTGTTTTCCGACTATGACACCTTGCTGGCAAAAGCCGAAGAGATGGCCCTTCAGATTGCGGACAACTCTTCCCTGGCGGTCCAGGCCTCCAAGGATGTCTTGAATTTCGGGGTGGGAAAATCCATTGAAGAGGGCCTCAAATATGTGGCAGCCATCAGTTCTAATATTATCCCTTCCCATGATCTGATGGAAGCTGTGACTGCTTTTATGGAAAAAAGAAAGCCCGAATTCACCGGCAGGTAATCCCATCAGGACCCGGCGAATCGCAGATTTTTGTATTCATCTGCGATTCGCCGGGTTCATCTGGGTCCCATGGAAACAAAACAGGCAAAGCCTATAGCAGGGCCTCTTCCTTGGGGGGATGGGTTTTCAAATACTCAAGGCGGTTCAGGCCGTTGATATAGGCAAGGGCGGCGGCCGTGATGATATCCGGGTCCGCCCCTTTGCCAAGGGCCGTGATCCCGTCTTCTTTCAGGCGGACCGTTACCTCCCCCTGGGCGTCGGTGCCTTCGG